>NZ_LMOM01000001.1:600000-752500 GCF_001424185.1 Deinococcus sp. Leaf326
TGGGAGCGGTCTGAACGGGCGGCAGCAGGGGATCGGGCAGGACAGTCGTCGTCTGGGCCGTGGCCGGACCGAACCCGGCCAGCAGGGCGAGCGACACGGCGAACTGCGCCGCACGGTTCATGGCTTGCCCGTACTGGGCGCTCCGCTCGCGGCAGGCGCGGCGGCCGGGGCCGGAGTCGCCGAGGCCACGGGAGCGTTGAAGGGCAGCAGGTCGAAGGGCAGGGTGATGACCTGTTCACCGGTCAGGTCGCGGGTCTTGTCGCCGTCGTTCAGGATGATCAGGGCGCTGTACTGTCCCCTGGGCACCGGGCCGCCCCAGCTCGTCTTGAGGAACAGGCTGCGGCCGGGCAGCGAGACCTCCAGCGGAATGGCTAGGGTGGCGACCAGCGTGCCGGTCACGTCGCGGATCTCCACGCGCCCCTGGACGCCCGTGGCGACGTTGCCGGTGTTGTTGTACTGCACGCCCAGGTCGTAGGAGGCGTTGGGCACGCTGGGCACGTTCTCGAAGATCCCTGAGATCTCTCCGCTCTTCTTGGTGGGCGCGACGTTCACGTACACCGTGTGGGCCACGCGCATCCGCATGGCGGCGAGGGTCTGGCCGGGCACCGGATTGGGGTCCTGGGCCTCGAACATCAGCATGGCCCAGTGCGTGCCGGGGGTGGCGTCAGCGGGTACCTGGATGGTGTAGCGCACCTGCGCGGTGTCCTCGCTGCCCAGCATGACCTCGGATGGACTGAAGGTGGTCCAGCCGGCCAGGCTCTCCTTGACGGTACCGGCCGGCAGGTAGGAGATCTGGCCGATCTCGCTCATGTTCATGTCGGACAGGGTTCCGATCACGCGGATCTTTGCGGCAACCTTGTTGGGGTTGTAGATATTCAGAATTTGGGTGATGCTCTGGCCTGGATTCGCCGTGAACAGTTTGGCGATCGGATCCACCCCAACCGTGACCTGTGCAGCGCTCCAGGACAGGAGCGAGAGCAGCAGTGCGGCCATCCATTTGATCGTGAAACGCATAAGTCCTCCGTCACCCGGCGGTTGGGGCCGCTCTCGGTGAGCTGTATGGGGCGTGGGGCCGGTGGGCGGACAGGGCGGTGCAGGTCATGCGGGGAGGGAGACCACGACACTTCGTTCGCGGCCTCCCTGGGCGGGGTTTAGTTGGTGCTGGCGAAGACGGACGCCGAGGACTCCAGCGTGTAGGTCAGGACGGCGGTGTTCTTCCCGGCCTTGTCGCCGTCGACGACCACGGCCACCACGATCACGTCGTCGAGCCAGCTCGTGTTCTTGCGGCAGACGTTGCGCCCGTCCTTGCTCGCGGCCGTCACCTGCTTGCCGGTGGTGCCCTCGGTCAGGCTCTTGGGCGTCAGGATCTTGGAGGTCCCTTCGTCGAGCTTGTAGAGGCCGGTGGCCTGGCCCCAGGCGTTGCAGGGATCTTCCTGCACGTAGAGCATCTGGTGGCCCATGTCGCCCGTGGGGGCGTCACGCGAGACGCTCAGGCGGTAGTTGCCCACGTTCGAGAACTTCTGGAGCACGAAGGTGCGGTAGCAGACGAAGTAGTCCTTGGTGGCGTTGTCGACCTTGCCGTTCACGAGTTCGACGGGGGGGTAGCTCGTGACCTTCTTGCCGGCCTTCACGGCGATGTTGGGGTACGACGCCACGTCGTAGAAGGTGCCCAGGGGCAGCGTCTGGGTCTGGCCCCAGAACTCTTCCTTGGGGGTCAGGGTGCTGGCCACGTCGCCGTTGTTCAGGCCGTAGGCGCAGTACCAGGTCGAGTCCTGGCTACCGATCTTGCTGATGTCGAAATCGAGGTTCGAGGCCGTGAGGTGCAGGGCCGTCGCCTGGGGCAGAATCAGGTTCACGTTCTGCTTGACGCTCGCCGAGGTCGTGCCCTTGTTCACCTGGTCGGCTTCGGTGCTTATCGAAGGCGATACCGTCTGAGCTCCAGCCATAGCGCACACGCCCAGCACCGCCGTCATCACGATCAGTTTCTTCATGGTGTTCTCCCCCTGTCCTGCGCGCGCCCCGTCCCTCAACGGGTCGCAGAGATTGCTCTTGCCTCCCAGCCGTCCTCCCAGATCCCGGTTCTCCCTGCCTCAGCCCACCTCCCGAAAGCACTTCCCCGGCGCTGTCCGGCGCCGCTGCGTGGCCCCTCGGCCTCGTCTGAGAACAAGGTAAGAAAATGGGCGTTTCTTAAGCGTGAAACCCAAAAACGTCTCACCAGTACCTCAGAAGGCAGGCAAAAGGTAAAACGCGCTCAGGACAGCTTTTTCCGCCCAGAGAGCGTTTGTAACGCCGTTTAACATCCACGCATCCTTGGGCAGCGAAGTCGGGTGAGTCTCGTCTCAGACGTGCTTTTCTGACGTTAAACTCCAGCGACAGAAAATTAACGTCTCTTCAGGTTCATGACACCTTCTCACGCAACAGGAGACTTCCGGCGCGTCCAATACCCTCTCATCCCGTTCCCGTAGGCTGGCGCCATGCGCTCCTTTCTCGTGCCCGTCGCTGCCGCCCTCTGTCTGTACTCGTCGGCCAGCGCCGTGACCTGGGTGGGGGCAGAGGCTGGCACCGGAGGCTACGGCGCGCACGCCGGTACCTCGCTGTTGAGGGTGCCGCTCATCGGGGCACTGGGAGTCGAGGGCAGCCTGGAACGCGGCTGGAAAGGCGCGGGCCGCGTCGCTGCGGGCGTGACCCTGCGCGATGTCAACCTGCCCCTGACCCGCACCGACGCCTTCGCGACGGTCGGCGCGGCCTATCAGGGCGGGTTCAATGTCTACGCCGAGGGCGGTCTGCGCGGCCCACTGCTGGGGCCGGCGGGGTGGCGCGGTTACGTGCGGGGCAGCACAGCCGGATTCGGCGCCGGTGTGGGCCTGGAACTGCGCTTCTGAGCGGACGAGCATGCCCGCCCTCCCCCTGGGCGCAGGTCCTGGGTCGCCCAGGGGGACCGCACATTCCCCCGGTCCCCAGCCCGCGCACCGCAGCTCAGGCTGGGTGTGGGCGAGCCTGCCAGAAACAGACTCCGGGAATCAGCCGCCCAGAGCCGAACGGAGTTTTTCGCTGTCGGCATACCAGGCCTCGGCCCCCTCGCTGTCCTCCCACAGCTCGGGGAGTTCGCTCTGCGGCCCCGTCACGCGGGCCAGGGCCTCGGCCGCCAGAGAACGCAGCGGCACCAGGGCAGCGCGGTCGGTCGCGGCGAGCCAGACCCGCAGCCCAGCGTCAATGATCTCCGAGGTGTCGCCGTTCAGGGCGGCAGCCAGGACTCCAGCCGCGGCCACGGCGCGCTGCCCTTCCTCAGCCTCGACGAAGTCCAGATCAGGGTCCAGCACGACCTCGAACGCCTCATGCAACGCCGGCACGCCGTCGGCCACGACCTCCCGCACGAAGGCGGCAGCATGTTCGTTCGCGAAAGGTCCACTTCCCCAGATATTCACCGGTCCATGGTACTCGTCCACCTTCGGCCGCACCCTCCGGGTCAGGGGGCGTGGCCGGCTGGCGGCCAACCTGCTGCGACGCAGCGATGCACTGACCTGGAACGGGACCTGCCCGGTCCGTTACGACCCGACCGGTTCGGCCTGCCCGTAGCGCGCCTCGACGTAGCGCTCCATGAGTTCCTGGAAGTCCTCGGCGATCCGCGGTCCCTTGAGGGTGGTGAGCAGTTTGCCGTCCTGATAGACCGGGGCGCGCGGGTCCTCGCCCGTGCCGGGCAACGAAATGCCGATGTTGGCGTGCTTGCTCTCGCCGGGGCCGTTCACGACGCAGCCCATGACGGCCACCTGCATCTCCTCGACACCGGGGTATTTCACCTTCCATTCCGGCATCGTGTCGCGGATATAGTCCTGAATCTTTTGGGCCAGTGCCTGAAAGAAGGTACTGGTGGTGCGCCCGCACCCGGGGCAGCTCGTGACCTGGGGCAGAAACTGGCGCAGGCCGATGCTCTGGAGAATCTGCTGGGCGACCTCGACCTCCAGCTTGCGGCTGGCGCCGGGCTCGGGCGTGAGCGAGACGCGGATGGTGTCCCCGATGCCGTCCACCAAGAGGGGCGTGAGGGCCACACTGCTCGCCACCATGCCCTTCATGCCCATGCCCGCCTCGGTGAGGCCCAGGTGCAGCGGGTAGTCGCACAGCGGCGCGAGCTGACGGTACACCTGCCACAGTTCAGGGGCGGAACTCACCTTGACCGAGATGATGATCCGGTCGTGGGGCAGTCCCAGGGCCTCGGCGTAGCGGGCCGATTCGAGCGCCGAGACGACCATCGCGTCGATCATCACGTCGGTGCCCGATTTGGGGCTGCCCTGAGCGGTGTTGGCGTCCATCAGGCGGGCGAGCACCTGCTGGTCGAGGCTGCCCCAGTTCACGCCGATGCGCACCGGCTTGCCGAACTCCTTGGCGACCTCGATCATGGTGGCGAAGTTGACGTCGTGCTGCTGCCCGGCCCCCACGTTGCCGGGGTTGATGCGGTACTTGGCGAGCAGCCGCGCCGTCTCCGGAAATTCGCGCAGCAGGATGTGCCCGTTGTAATGGAAGTCGCCGACGATGGGCACGCTGAGGCCTACCTCGGCCAGCCGCGCGACGATCTCGGGGATGGCGGCGGCGGCCTCGCGGGTGTTCACGGTCACGCGCACGAGTTCGGACCCCGCGCGCACGAGCTGCGCGATCTGGATGGCCGTGCCCTCGGCGTCGGCGGTATCGGTGTTGGTCATCGACTGCACGACGACCGGGTGCGCCGAGCCGATGGGCACGCCCCCTACGTTCACGGTGACGGTGTGGCGGCGCTCACTCATGTGCCCAGTCTACCCGCGCCCGGCCGGGGCAAATGGGGTGATCGGTTCCGGGCGCGGCCTTGAGGGGACGTTCAGAAGGCGGGTGGGCCTACAGCCGCCGCCCCCACGGGGGTGCGAGGCTCGGGCATGACGAAAGACGTAGACCTGTCCATCCCCAAAAACGTGCAGGCCAATGCCGAAAAGGGCCTGAAGCTGCGCGACGAGTACGGATTTGGCGGCACCGAGGTCGGCGAGCACATGGCCGAGACGCTGGCGAAGGGCGGCGACCTGAGCGAGAAGGACGTGCGTCACGTCGCCGCCTACTTTCCACGCCACGCTCACGACAACCTCGACCAGACCGGTAAGGGGAACGAGAAACCCTCGCGCGGCTACGTTGCCTGGTTGCTGTGGGGCGGCGACGAGGGCCGGACCTGGAGCGAGAAGAAGGTCGAGCAGCTCGACAAGCAGGTCGAACAGAAGGACTGATCTGGACGGCGTACAACCGGACACCTTCAGGAAGGGTCGGCCTTCCCGAAAGTGTCCGGTTCATACAGGGCGGACACTCCTCACCGGGAAGGCTGTGACACCGGTCCAGATTGGCCCTCAGCCCATCCTCCGGACGGCCCTGAACCCGTTCCAGACACAGTTGACCCGGAGTCGGTTCCTACGGTCTAGCTGCCTTCGAGTGCCAGTGGGCGCGTCTTTACACCCTCCGTACTCCCCTAGCGCCCCCCCCGAAGCTGGAGGAAAGAGCCGCCCGGCGGGTGTTACCATTCTCTGAACATTCCGTGCCCATCCGTCCGGGGAGACCCGAGCTGCTTCGTCCACCCTTTCCGGAGGCCATGACCGCGTATGCCGCCTATTGCCGCGCTGCCCGCCGGACCTCTCAGGGTCCACCCCGCGCCGGGCCGGCGGCCATGAGCCGTGGCCTGGGCAGCGTGCCCGGACTCGAGCAAGCACTCGCGGCCCAGGAACTGCTATTCTGGACCTTCGACGTGCGCAGCGGCGTATTGGGTCTCTCGCGCCGGCACCTGCCCCCCGACCCGCTGGACCCCGCGCTGCGCGCACAGTTCGTGGGGCTCTTCTCGACGGCGGATCAGGGCACACTGACCCGGTCGATCATGGCCTGCCTGCGGACCTCGTCACCGCTGGACCTCGATCTGGAGCTGCACTACCCATCCGGAACGGCCCACTGGATTCAGATCGGCGGTGCACTGGACCCCGATGCCCCGGCCGGGCAACCGCGGCTGTACGGCATGGCGCGCAACGTGACAGCGCACAAACGCGAGCAACTGGAACTGGCCAAGCGTGAGGCCCAGTTGCAGGCCGTACTGGCCCAGGACGTGCTGGGTATCGTGCTGCGCGACCTCAGCGGCCAGGTCCTGTTGCACAACCCACACGCCCTGCGGACCACCCCCGAGCTGCTGGCAGAGGCCCCAGAACTGGGCAGCGCTGTGGGCGAGGTGCTGCGCCAGCTGGAACGCGAGGTGCTGGGCACCCGCCGCGCCCACAGCAGCGAGCTGAGCCTGGAGCGTGCGGGCCGCACGGCACGCGTGGCCCTGACCCTGAGCCCCTACTGGCAGGACGGCGACCTGCGCGGCACGGTTACGTTCATTCAGGACGTGACGCGGCGGCGCTCGCTGGAACTGCTCAGCACCCAGTATGCCCGGCAGCTCGAGGAACGGGTAGTGGAACGCACACTGGAACTGCACCGCCTGAGCGACCACCTGCGCTACGCCGCCGAGTACGACGACCTGACCGGACTGCTCAACCGGGGCGCCTTTCTGCGGGAGGTGCAGGCGACGCTTGACCTTCTCTCTCCGCTGCCCACACCTGAAATGCCGGATGCTGAAAGTGACGGAGACGTGTTCGTGCTGGCCCTCATCGATCTCGACCGCTTCAAGTGGATCAACGACCGCCTGGGACAGGCGCGCGGCGACGCCCTGCTCACGCAGGTGGCCCAGCGGCTGCGGCTGACCCTGGGTTCGGGGCAACTCCTCGCGCGCCTGGGCGGCGACGAGTTCGCCGCGCTGCTGCGCGTGCCCTCGGCGGCGCAGGTGCAGGGACGCCTCGACCAGTTGCAGAGCACCCTCGCCCTGCCCTTTCTGGTCGGCGACCGTGACGTGCAGATCAGCGCGGGACTGGGCGTCGTGGTCGTCGAGGGCCAGCAGGACGCCGGCCACCTGCTGCGCGAGGCGGGCATCGCCCTGACCGGAGCCAAGTCGGGCCGCGGGGGCAGCAACGTGGTATTCCGGCCCTGGATGCGCGAGCAGCACCTGCTGCGGCTGCGGCTGCGCGACGACCTGCGGCACGCGGCGGCGCGGGGCGAGCTGACCGTGCATTACCAGCCGGTCCTGAACCTGGGGACCGGCGCGACCGAGAGCGTCGAGGCGCTCGTGCGCTGGCAGCACCCGGTTCACGGCTTGATCGGGCCGGGAGAGTTCATCTCCATCGCCGAGGAACACGGCCTGATCACCGATCTCGACCTGTGGGTGCTGCGCGAGGCCTGCCGCTTCACCCGGCCCCTGATTCGGGGGGGACAGCTGCGGCGCCTGAGCGTGAACTTCTCGCCGCTGCACTTCGACCACGCCGGCCTGACCGAACAGATCGAACACGTGCTCGACGAGGAGGGTTTCCCGGCGGCGGCCTTGACGGTCGAGATCACCGAGGGGCTGTTCATGCGCGACCACCGCCTCGCCGACACAGTGCTGCGCGAGCTGCTGGGCCGGGGCATGCAGGTGGCCGCCGACGACTTCGGCACCGGCTACTCGGCCCTGAGTTACATGCAGAACCTGCCCCTGAGCGCCCTGAAGATCGACCGCTCGTTCGTGATCGGCACGCGCTTTCCGGCCATCGTCCATTCCATCGTGGACATGGCGCACACGCTGAACGTGCAGGTCGTGGCCGAGGGTGTCGAGACCGAGCAGCAGCTCGGCGCCCTGCGGCAGATGCGCTGCGACTACGGCCAGGGCTACCTGTTCTCGCGTCCGCTGACCCCCGAACACCTCATCGGCTGGCTGGCCGCGCACCGGGCCGAGTGAGGCGGGCCGGTCCCGTGGTCAGTCCGGCCGCGTGTCCAGCGCCCGCCCGAAGGCCAGGAAGGTCTCCCGCGCGCCCTCCACCACGGCGTCCCCCACCTCGGGCCCGACCTCCCGCGTCATGGCCTCGGCAAAGCGTTTCCACATCGGTCCGGTCTGCAGACCGTAGCTCGAGAAGTAGGCCAGGCCGGCCCCGGCTCCCAGGCCCAGGCGGGGCTCCAGGTGCCGGGAGATGATTTGGCCGCCGAGCGTACCTCCCTCCAGGACGTACAGGGACCCCAGCCCCGCCGGCACGTCGCCGGGCAGCCAGTCGGCACGCTCCGTAGGGACGGCCACCCCCAGCGCCCTCAGGTCGCGGCGCAGCGCCGGAGTTTTGAGGCGGTCTTCCAGCGAGAGACTCGCGGGCAGGCCCAGGGCCAGCAGCCGGGTCTCGAGCGGCGAGATGAGCGCGTACATCTGGGCGAGCAACCCGGCGTACGCCGCGCGGGTCAGCGCCGGGTCCATCACCGGCATCCGCGCCTCGGTGGCCCCGTGCAGCGCCTGCGTCTCGCGTTTCAGCCGGGCCATGATCACCCGCCGACGCTAGCACATCGCCCGGTCCGGCCCGCCGGCCTGTAGACTGAAAGGGTTGCCGCCCCGCCGGGCGCAGAAAAGGAGCTTCCCATGAGTAGTCTTGCCATCGGAATCGTCGGGCTGCCGAATGTCGGCAAAAGCACGCTGTTCAACGCCATCACCCGCGCCGGAGCGCTGGCCGCCAACTATCCCTTCGCCACCATCGAGCCCAATGTGGGCCGCGTGACCGTGCCCGACGAGCGCCTGGGCGCGCTGAGCAAGGTCTTTACCAAGGGCGAGCGCGTGCCGCCGATCATCCCGACCTATGTCGAGTTCGTGGACATCGCCGGGCTGGTCAAGGGCGCCTCGCAGGGCGAGGGCCTGGGCAACCAGTTCCTGGCGAACATCCGCGAGGTGGACGCCATCGCCCACGTCGTGCGCTGCTTCGAGGACCCCAACGTGGTGCACGTCGCCGGTCAGGTGGACCCCCTGGACGACATCGAGACGATCAACACCGAGCTCATCCTGGCCGACCTCGCGGGCCTGGAAAAACGCCTCCAGAACCTCCAGAAGAAGGCCAAGAGCGGCGACAAGGACGCCCGCGAGCAGGCGGCGATCGCCGAGCAGATCGTGGCCGTGCTGGGTGAGGGCCGGCCGGCGCGCGCCGCGCAGGTCGAGGGACCGGTGCCTAAGGAATTTGGCCTGATCACGACCAAGCCGGTGATCTACGTCGCCAACGTGGGTGAGGGCGACTTGCAGGAGGACAACGAGTTCGTGCGGAAGGTGCGCGACCTCGCGGCGGCCGAGGGAGCGCAGGTCGTGAAGATCAGCGCCCAGATCGAGGGTGAACTCGCCGAGATGCCCGAGGACGAGGCCCGCGAGTTCCTGCACGACCTCGGGGTGCAGGAAAGCGGCCTCGACCAGCTCGTGAAGGTGAGCTACGAGACGCTGGGCCTGATCACCTTCATCACCAGCGGCGAGAAGGAAGTGCGCGCCTGGACGATCCGCAAGGGCGAAAAGGCCCCCGAGGCCGCCGGCGAGATCCACAGCGACCTGGAACGCGGTTTCATCCGCGCCGAGGTCATCGAGTGGGACAAGATGGTCGAGGCCGGGGGCTGGGCCGCCGCCAAAAGCAAGGGCTGGGTGCGCACCGAAGGCAAGGAGTACGTCATGAAGGACGGCGACATCATGAACGTGCTCCACAACAGCTGAGCCTCTCCGTCAGACAGGCCCGCCTACTGTGGCGGGCTTTTTTCGTGCCCACGCCGCGCCGGGCCGCCGTACAGTGGGCCATGCGCCCTCCCCTAACGGCCCTCGCAATCCTGGCCCTCGGCAGCGCCGTGCTGACCTCCTGCCTCCAGAAGAGCCTGGACTGGTACATCCCGGCCGACGCCCACGAGTATGTGGACCTGTGTGTGCAGGACATAGGGCCGGACTGTGAGGCCCTGCAACCGACGATGCGCACGCTGGGCCGCGACATCAGCGTGCTGACCACCAACGGCGACACCACAGAGGCCTTCATGGCCTATGCACGCGCCCGGGGCCTGACCCTCGAACAGTTCCTGGCCTCGCCGCTGCGCGAACGCTACGCCCGTGCGAACATCTTTCCGGTGGACCGCTTCACGACCGGCACCTTCACGGCGCTGGACGGCGCGGCGCATACCTTCGTCTGCCCGGACGAATGGTCCTGCGTGATGGACGGCGACATCACGCTCAACCACTCGATGGACAGAAAACGCACGGGGACGGTCTACCGGGCCAGCCGGGTGATCTTCCCCTGAGCCGAGTTCAGAGGGCCGCCAGCAAACGCTCTGTGTCCTCCAGCGTCGTGTAGTGGGCGATGCTGGCCCGGACCACGCCCTCGGGGTACACGCCCAGGTCGCGCAGCGGCTGCACGGCGTAGAAGTGCCCGGCCGCCACGTCCACCCCCCCCTCGGTCAGGCGCCCGGCGGTCTGCTCGGGGGTCTCGCCGCTCAGGCGGAAGGCGAAGGTGCCGAAGCGGCCTTCCAGGGTCTGTGGGCCGTACAGCGTGACGTGGTCCAGCGCCTGAAGGCCGGTGAGCAGCCGCTCGGTCACGGGCGCCTCCAGGGCCGCGATGCGGGCGTAGGCCTGCTCCAGCGCGGCGCGGGTCAACGTCTCGCCGCCGCCGAGCTCACGCAGGTAGTCCAGCGTGCCCAGCCATCCCGCCTGGAGCTCGTACTGTGGCGTGCCGTACTCGATACCGGTGATATCACCCTCCGGCACGAAGCTGAGCCGGGGCCAGGGCAGCCCGGCGCGCAGCTCGGGCCTGATCCACAGCGCGCCCAGGTGCGGTCCCCAGACCTTGTAGGGGCTGAAGGTCACGAAGTCCGCCCCCCAGGCCTGCACGTCCGGCAGGGTGTGAGGCGCGGCATGCACGGCGTCCACGACCGTCCACGCACCCGCCGCGCGCACCTGCGCCGTGATGGCGGTGATGTCGGGGGCCACGCCCAACACGTTGCTCGCCGCCGTGACCGCCACGAGTCGCGTGCGCGGAGAGAGCAGGGCAGCAAGGTCGTCCGCCGCGAGCCTCATCTCGGGCTGACGGGCGTGCCAGACCTTGACGGTCACGCCGACCTGTTCCAGTTCACGCCACGGGCTGGCGTTTGCCTCGTGTTCCAAGCCGCTGACGATCACCTCATCGCCCGGTCCCCACAGCCGCGCGAAGGCTGCCGCGAGCCGGAAGGCCAGGGCGGTCGCGCTCGGACCGATGGCCACGTCGGGCGCTCCGGCGTTCAAAAACAGGGCCGTGGCTTCACGCGCCCGCGCCTTGAGGGCCAGAATCTCGCGCCCCGGCTGGTGCCCCGGCAGGGCGTTGGTCGCGCCGTAACGGGTCAGGTGGTCCGTCACGGCCGCGATGCTGCTCCGGGGCAGCAGCCCACCGGCCGCGTTGTCGAGATACACCCGGCCCGTCAGGAGCGGCGGAAACTGCTCGCGCAGGGACAGGTCGCGTGGAGTTTGGGCAGTGGGGCCGGCAGCAGAAGCGGTCATGCGCGCAGGATACGGGACACCCGCCCCGAGCTGTCCGGCCAGACGGGCCTGGGGATACGGATGCATGGCTTGATCCGGGCTGCATACCGCGCTATACTTCCCGTTATCAAGGTCGCTCAGGCGGCCTGTTTTCGTTTGTAATTCGCGTCGGCGACGGCTAAAAACCCGGCAGCTGGGCCAGATGCGTCGCCCACCAGACGATGGTGCTCAGAAAGGCCGCCGCGACGATATACAGCAACAGGGTGTAGAGGTCGCGCTTCATGGCCTCATTGTGAGCATCCACCGCCGGGCGCGTGACCGCATCTGCGGCGCGGCGGCCCCGCCTACGTAAAGCGCCGGACGATCCCACACAGGGAGATCGTCCGGCGCTCCAGGTCCATGGCTCAGCCGGTCTGGCCGAACTGCATCCGGAAGATGAACTTGGTCACGTCGCTCTTGAGATTGTCGATCATCTCGTTGAACATGTTCGTGGCCTCGAACTTGTACTCGGTAAAGGGATCGCGCTGGCCGTAGCCGCGCAGACCGATGCCCTGCCGGAGCACGTCCATACCGTGCAGGTGCTCCTTCCAGTGCTGATCCACGGTCTGCAGCAGCACGTAGCGCGCCAGGCTGTTGAGCATGGTGGGGCTGAGCTCGTCCCGGCGGGCGTCGAACACGTCGGCCACTGCCGCGAGCATCCGGTCCTGCAGCTCGGCCGGCGACACACCGCGCAGCGACTCGAAATCGTAGCCCTCGAGCTGCGGGATGGCGTCGAGCATGGCCGTCTGCAACGCCTCGATATCCCAGGTGTCGGGGCTCTGGTCGGCGGGGGCGTGCGTCGAGAGCTGGAGATCCACGAAATCCGCGATCATGCCCTCGGTCGACTCCTCGACGTCGGCGTCCGGCCCGAGCAGTACCTCGCGGCGCTGAGCGTACACGGTGTCGCGCTGCTTGCTCATGACGTTGTCGAACTCCAGCAGTTGCTTGCGCGTGCTGAAGTTGCGGTCCTCGACACGCGCCTGCGCCCGCTCGATGGCTCCCGTGACCATCTTGGCCTCAATGGGCTGCGAGTCGTCCATGCCCAGGCGGTCCATCATGCCGACCACCCGCTCGTTGGCGAACAGGCGCATGAGGTCGTCCTCGAACGACACGTAGAACCGGCTGCTGCCGGGATCGCCCTGACGGCCCGCGCGGCCGCGCAACTGGTTGTCGATCCGGCGCGACTCGTGGCGCTCGGTCCCCACGATGTGCAGCCCGCCCAGGTCACGGACCCGCTGGCGGTCCTCGACGGTGGCCGCCTGCAGCGCCAGCGCCTGCTGGACGAACTCGGCCGTCACACCCGGAATCTGCAGGCCCAGCGCCTCGGCCTCGGGGTCCTGACGGCTGACCGCCTTGATGAAGTTCTCGACCACCTCGTCGTACCGGCTCAGGCCGAGCTGCGTCTGGATGCTCTCGCCGATGATGTACTCGGCGTTGCCGCCCAGCATGATGTCGGTCCCGCGGCCGGCCATGTTGGTGGCGATGGTCACGGTCCCCGACCGGCCCGCCTGCGCGACGATGCTCGCTTCCTGGGCCTCGAACTTGGCGTTCAGGACCGAGTGCTGGATGCCCGCCTGCGTGAGCAGCTCGCTGAGCTGCTCGCTCGTGTCGATGCTGGCCGTGCCGATGAGGATGGGCCGCCCGGTCGCGTGGATTTCGGCGACCTCGTTCACCACGGCGTTGTACTTGCCCAGGCGCGAGCGGTACACGAGGTCCTCGCCGTCCTTGCGCAAAATCGCCTTGTTGGTCGGGATGACGAGCACGTCGCTGCCGTAGATGTCGAGGAATTCCTTCTCCTCGGTCTTGGCCGTGCCGGTCATGCCCGAGAACTTGCCGTACAAACGGAAGAAGTTCTGGTAGGTGATGGTGGCGAGCGTCTGGTTCTCGTTCTCGATCTTGACGCCTTCCTTGGCTTCGATGGCCTGGTGCAGCCCCTCACCGTAGCGGCGGCCCGGCATTGAGCGGCCCGTGAACTCGTCGATGATAATGACCTCGCCCTCTTTGTTGACGATGTAATCCTTCTCGCGCTGGTACAACTCGCGCGCACGGATCGCCTGGGTGATCATGTGCGCCTTGTCCATGTTCTCGGGGCTGTAGAGGTCGGGCAGCGAGAGCAGACGCTCGATCTTGCTGATACCCGACTCGTTGAGATGAACCTGCTTGCCCTTCTCGTCGATGGTGTAGTCACCGGTCGCCTCGGTCCGCTTGCCGGGTTCGGCCGCTTCGCCCTTCTGGAGGCGGCGGATGAGCTTGGCGTACACGTAGTAGAGGTCGGTGGCCTTCTCGGCCGCGCCCGAGATGATGAGCGGGGTACGGGCCTCGTCGATCAGGATGCTGTCCACCTCATCCACGATGGCGAAGTTCAGCGGGGTGTCGGCGCGCAGCACGAGCGCCTCGCGGCTCTGGGCCATGTTGTCACGCAGGTAGTCGAAGCCCAGCTCCGAGTTGGTGACGTAGGTGATGTCACAGGCGTAGGCGGCCTGCTTCTCGTGCGGCTGGAGCTCGCGGCTCGCCAAGCCCACCGTGAGGCCCAGGGTGCGGTACAGCAGGCTCATCTCCTCCATCCCGACGCGGGCGAGGTAGTCGTTGACCGTCACGAGGTGGCAGCCCTTGCCCTCCAGAGCATTGAGGGCCAGCGCCAGCGTGGCGACCAGCGTCTTGCCCTCGCCCGTGCGCATCTCCGCGATACGGCCCTGGTGCAGCGCCGTGCCGCCGATGAGCTGCACGTCGTAGTGCCGCTTGCCGATGGAGCGCCGCCCCGCCTCGCGGATCAGGGCAAAGGCCGGCACGATCACGTCGTCGAGCGTCTCGCCGCCTTCCATGACGCGGCGGCGCAGGTCCATGAAGGCGGCGGCGAGGTCGGACACCGCCTTCATCTCCTCTTCGAGCGCGTTGACGGGCTGCACCACCGTCTTGACGATGCGCTCGACATCACGCTTGTTGTTGTCGAACATCTGATTCAGCACACGGAACATATGGGCCCGAGTATACCGCGCGTCCATGACAGGCGTCTGGCAAGCTCAGCCGGGCGCGCACAATCAAGTTGAGTGCGCCCGACTCAAGCCGTAGGGCCGGAATCCAGCAGGCGTAGGCAGCGCGGCGGATACACTGCGGCCCATCCCCATCTGCGCCGTGCCGGGCAGCGTGCGCGCCGTGCCCGCACCTCGCCCACCCAGGAGGCCCCACCATGAAGCGACTGCTCCTCACCGCCCTGCTGCTCGCGCCCGCCCCGGCGCTGGCCCAGACGGCGTCCCCCGTCTCCGTGTTCACCCCGGCCCCTGTCAGTGACGAGGCGATCTATGTGGCCTACCCGCCCGCGACCTACGCGGTCGCCTTCGACCACGTGCTGCTGGAGGGCAGCGTGAAGCCTGGCGCGACCCTGAGCATCGGCGGGCGCGCGGTGGAGGTGGGCGCCGACGGCCTGTTCATTGAGTGGGTGCCGCTGACCCGCGGCGAAAACGTGCTGCGGCTGGAGAGCACTCTGGCCGGCGTGACGAGCGCGCGCGAGTTGAAGGTCACGAGCACCCCGCCCACCGCCCTGAGCGGCGCGGCCCAGATCGTCCCTGGGGGCGCGCTGCCCACCGCCGACCGGGTGGCCTACCTGCTGCCCCAGACGCCCGAGGCGCGCGCGGTCCCCCTGGCCTTCAGCGGTACGCCGGGCGCTCAGGCGAGCTTCCGGGTGGGCGACCTCGGCCCCTTCCCGATGGCCGAGACCGCGCCGGGACGCTACGAGGGCACCTTCCTGCTGCCCGAGCGCCTGGCCGCCGCGCCGGTCACGTACACCCTCACGGCTCCGGACGGCAGTACGGCCACAGCCAGCAGCGCGGGCAGGCTGAGCGTGACCGGCACCGGCCCGCGTGTGGCGGAGGTCACAGCGGCCATTCCGGGACGCGGCGTGCAGGCGGGCACCTCCGTGTGGCGCAACGGCGCGGGGCGCAACTACGTGGTCTACCCCCGCACGGGAGCGCGGACGGTCGTGGTGGGCGAGGACGGCAACACCTTCGTGGTACAGGCGAGCGGCACGCTGACCCTCAACGCCCCCAAAACCACGCTGACCCTGCTGCCGGAGGGCACGCCACTGCCCCGCGCGGTGTCCACCAACATCGACGTGAAGCGCTCCGGCGACCACAGCGAGGTCCGGATCGGCCTGCCGCAGAAGGTGCCTTTCACAGTCGAGCAGAACGCCGCGCCGGGCGGTTCGGCCAGCCTTGACCTGCGCCTCTTTCATAGCGTCGCGGACGTGGATTATATCGTCTCGGCCTTTCCGGACCCGGCCGTCCGGGACGTGCGCTGGACCCAGGACGCCGACGGCGTGGCGCGGGTTCACGTGGACCTCGTGGGCCGGCCCTGGGGCTACGACGCCACCTACGAGGGCAATACGCTCGTGCTGCGCGTGCGGCAGGCCCCGGCCGTGGACGACCGGCAGCCGCTGCGGGGGCGCACGGTGGTCATCGACCCCGGCCACGGCGGCGACGAACTCGGGGGCGCGGGGCCGCTGCGGGTGCCCGAGAAGGGAATGACCCTGCCCATCGCGCTGCGGGTGGCCGAGCTGCTAAGGGAAAAGGGCGCGGCCGTCATCCTGACCCGCGAAACCGACGTGACGGTGCCCATCTACAACCGGCCCCTGCTGGCCGAGGAGAAGAATGCCGAGCTGCTGGTGAGCATCCACGCCAACGCGCTGCCGGACGGCGTGGACCCGGCTACCCGGCGCGGCAGCGGCGTGTACTACTACCAGCCGCAAGCCCGCGCGCTGGCCGACGCCCTGCAGGGCAGCCTGGTCGAGAAGCTTCCAGACATCGGCAACGACGGCGTGCATTATCAGAACCTCGCCCTGACGCGGCCGACCACACAACTGAGCGTGCTCGTCGAGACGGCCTACCTGACCGACAAGGGCAACCTCCGGCAACTCATGAGCGGCGCAGGCCGTGAGCGCTTTGCCCAGGCCATCGCGCAGGGCATCGAGCGCTTTTACCGCGGCGCGGCGACCGGACGCTGAACTGTGGGGAGGGCCGGGCAGTTCACGCTACCCCGGTCCTCCCTGCGCTCACCACACCGCGATATGGCCGTCCGTGCGGCTCTCGGTACCGCCTTCCAGCACGCCCGTCTCGGGGTCGCGGCGGATCATCTGGCCCCGGCCGAAGCTGCCGGGGTCGAGCTGCACACTGACCTCGTGCCCCCGGGCGGCGAGCGCCCGGGCGACCGGCGCGCCCAGTCCGGGCTCGACCTCCACGCGGCGGCCCGCGAGCCACTGCCAGCGCGGGGCGTCGAGGGCCTGCTGCGGGTTCATGCCGTAGTGCACCGTGTTCAGGACGACCTGCAGATGTCCCTGCGGCTGCATGAAGCCCCCCATGACCCCGAACGGCCCGACCGGCGTGCCGTCGGCGCGGCCCAAAAAGCCGGGAATGATGGTGTGGTAGGGCCGTTTGCCCGGCGCCAGGACGTTGGGATGCCCGGCGTCGAGATTGAAGTTGTGGCCCCGGTTGTGCAGCGCGATGCCCGTCCCCGGCACGACCACGCCGCTGCCGAAGCCCATGTAGTTGCTCTGGATCAGGCTGACCATGCCGCCCTCGCCGTCGGCGGTCGCCAGGTACACGGTGCCCCCGGTACTCGGCGCCGTGGTGGCAGGGTCGTGGGCCTCGGCGCCCAGGTGCGCGCGGTGGGCCTGCGCGTTGGCGCGCGACAGCATTCTTTCCACATCCACCGGGGCGTGGCGGGGGTCGCCCACATAGCGGTGCGCGTCGTGAAAGCCGCGCTTCATCGCCTCAATCTGGAGGTGCAGGCCCGCCGGGTCGTCACGCAGGGGTGGCAGCTCGCCCGCGTCCAGCACGTTCAGCGCCACCAATGCGGCGATGCCCTGCCCGTTCGGTGGAATCTCGTAGACGCGGTGGCCGCCGTACTCGGCCCAGATCGGCGTGACCCACTCAGAGGCGTGGGCGGCGAGGTCGGAGGCGCGCAGCAGTCCGCCCGTCGCCCGCGCGTGGGCGTCTACCTGCGCGGCGAGGTCGCCGGTATAGAAGGCCTCTCCTCCACTTGCGGCGATGTGTTCCAGCGTTCGGGCGTGGGCCTCGCTGCGCCACAGGGCGCCGGGCCGGGGCGTGAAGCCGTCCGGGGCAAAGACGCGGAACCATTCCTCCATGATTGGCAGCTCCAGCCCACTGTAGATGCGTGTGGCCCGCGCCCAGCCCGCCGCCAGCACGGGCGAGAGCGGGTAGCCCTCCCGCGCGAGGCGGATGGCCGGGGCGAGGACCTGCGCGAAGTCCAGCCGCCCGAACCGCCCGTGCAGGTCGGCCCAGCCGCGCACCGCGCCCGGCACCGTCACCGGAGTCCAGCCGTGGCGGGGCATCTCGCCGCCGTGGCGCTCCTGCAAGGCGTCCAGGCTCAGGGCCGCCGGGGCCGCGCCGCTGGCGTTCAGGCCGTGAAGCTCGCCGCCGGCCCACACGAGGGCGAACAGGTCGCCGCCGATGCCGTTGCTGGTCGGTTCGACAACTGTCAGGGCCGCCGCCGTGGCGATGGCCGCGTCCACGGCGTTGCCGCCCGCCTCCAGCACGCTCAGGCCCGCCTGCGCCGCGAGAGGTTGCCCGGTCGCCACCATGCCCCGGCGCGCGTAGATCGGGCGGCGCACGGTTGGATATTCAGGTTGGAAGGTCACGGGGGACAGGGTAAGCCGCGGGGCGCGAGGAGGGTGTGCGAAAGCTGGCCTGCGGCGTGCCGGCAGCCCAGTTCAGGCGCCGGCCCCGGCCCAAAACGAGGCGTCCCAGCCGAAGCCGGGGCGCGCGGGTCAGCTCGCCTCAGCGGCCGAGTGCCCGTTCCAGGTCGGCGGCCGTGATCTCGCGGCTCTGGGCGCCGACGGTCGTGGCGGCCAGGGCGCCCGCCGCGTTCGCCGCGCGGGCGGCGCGGGGCAGCGGCGCGCCGTTCAGGACCGCGTGGGCGAAGGCTGCCGTGAAGGTGTCGCCCGCCCCGGTGCTGTCCACGACCGGCTTTTCAGGGATGACCGAATCGACCAGTTCGGTCTCCTCGGGCGACCATACGACGCTGCCCATCTTGCCGACCTTGACGGCCACCTGCTGCGCGCCCGCGCGGCCGAGTTGCGCCAGCGCCGCGCTGAGGCTGGTGGTGCCGGTCAGGGCCAGCAGTTCGTGCTGGTTCAGGGTGAGGTAGTCGGCCCCGATCACGTCCTGCACGAGCTTGGTGCCGACCTTGTTCACGGCGCCCGTACCCAGGTCGATGAACACTGGCACCTTCTTCTTGGCGGCCTTGGCGATCTCGATGGCCTTCAGGGCGTATTCGCGCTGCGGCCCCTCGGTCAGGCTGTAACCGCTGACGATCAGGGCGTCGGCCGTCTCGATGTCGCGCTTTTTCAGTTTGGCCGGGTCCAGCAGACGGTTGGTCGCGCCGTCACTGATCATGGCGCGCTCGCCGCCGGGGGTCTGGAGAACGGTGATGGTACTCGTCAGCACGTCGGGGTCGCGCTGGACCGCGCTTTCGGAGACGCCGCTCTCGCGCACCTGGGCCAGGGCGTACTCGGCAAAGGGGTCGTCGCCCACACGCGCAGCCAGCGTCACGGTGTGGCCCAGACGGGCCAGCGTCACGCTGATGGTGCCGCCGGCGCCGCCCGGCTGCATGCTCGCGCGGCGGGGAACGACTTCCGCGCCGGGTTCGGGCAGGGCGTCGAGGTAGTACAGATGATCAACGGTCACGTCGCCAATGACGTAGAACTTCACGGGAATAACCTCCGGGGCGTGGGAAGGAGCCGGCCCCCTGAGCCGAAGACTTGAGAACGCTTCCAGGCCGGAGGCGCTTTGCATTTGGAATGCAGTTTTACCGTATCACGTTCAGCTGCCGGGCAACACCTTCCAGGTCGGCCAGGGACACGTCCTCGGCGCGCACGTCGGGCCGCAGACCGGCTGCCTCCAGCGCGGCGTCAATGGACTCGCCCACGTGGCCGATGAGGCGCAGGTTGTTGCGCAGCGTCTTGCGGCGGTGGTGCAGCGCGGCATCTACGAACGAGATCAGCGCCGGGTCGGGCTGCGGCCGCTCGCGGTCGAAATCGAGCCGCACGACACTGCTCGTCACGTCGGGCGCGGGCAGGAAGGCGCCCTTGGGCACGTCCCGCACGAGCGTCACCGTGCCGTACAGGGCGGCCAGGGCGCTCAGGAAGCCGTAATTGTCGCCTCCTGGCCGGGCGGCTAGGCGGTGGGCCACCTCTTTCTGCACGAGGACCGTCGCGCTGACGATGCCGGGCGCGGCCATGAAGCGTGAGAGCAGCGGCCCCGTGATGTAGTACGGCAGGTTGGCGATAACGCGGGTGCCGGCCGGCAGCGAGGCGTAGTCGAAATCCAGCGCGTCGCCCCACACGACCGCCGCGTCCGTGTCGCCGAGGGTCTCGGCCAGCACGGCGCGCAGCCGCTCGTCTTTCTCCAGCGCCGTGACCTGCGCGCCCCTCGAAGCGATCTCGCGGGTCAGGACGCCCAGCCCAGGGCCGACCTCCAGTACATTCACGCCGGGCGCCGCGCCCCCCGCCGCCGCGATGGCGCGCAGGATGTTGCCGTCGATCAGGAAATTCTGGCCGAGGCTCTTGGTCGGGCGCAGGCCGTGGCGGGTGAGCAGTTCGCGCACCCGCACGGGCGAGTACAGCGGCGGTACGGACGGGTCGGTGGGGGTGGGCGCGGCAGATAGGTCAGTCAAAGTGAGGCTCCAGGCGCGGCGGCGAGTGGACAGGCACGCGGCGAAGGTGACGCTGCGGCCAGAGCCGGCAGCGGGCGCGTCAGTATACTGCCGCCATGAGCGATCCCGCCCGTCAGGGTTCCGTGCTGGACCTGGAACGGCCCGAACCGGAGACGGCCCCTGGCGCGCCGACGCCCGGCGCCCCGGCCAACCCCACCCAGCCCGACTGGAAACCCTTCGCGCGCAGCGGCGAGTGGCGCCGCGCGCAGGCCGCCGCCACCCTGAGCTTCGCGCCCGCCGCCCTGGTCGCCGCCCTGACCTCCCTGAACGCCTTTCAGGAAGATGTCCGTGCGCGGCGCTACTCCGCCGCCCGGCGGGCCCTGGACGCCTACGCGGGGGGCCTGGAGGACACCCAGACGCAGTCGCAGGGTGAGGCGGCGCTGCTGAGAACGCTGGCCGAACCCGAGGTGCTTCGCCGGGGTCTGGCGGCATTGGAGCAGGGCGCGGCCGAGCGCGATCCGGCGGGCCTGCAGACCTGCCTCGCCCCCGCCGAGGCGCATCCGCTGACCCGCGCCGAGGCGCTGAACGTCCTGGGCGTGCTCCATGCCCTGCGCACCGAGGCGGGGGCCGCGCGGAGCTGCTTCGAGGAGGCGCTGCGGGTGGACGCCGGCCACTACCGCGCACGCATGAATCTGGGCAACCTCGCGCTGGAGGCCGGTGACCCCCAGCAGGCCGAGACCGAGTACCGCGAGGTGCTCAAGCTCGCGCCCGACTACGACGGCGCGCACCACAACCTCGGGGTGGCGCTGCGGCGCCAGGGCAAGGTGTACGAATCGGTGGGGTCCATCCGCAAGGCCCAGCGCCTGGGCGTGCGCCGCAGCCAGCAGGAGGGCCGCGAGGAACTGCGTGAACAGTTCCGGGCCAGCCCGAAGCTGCGGCTGGTGCGCGTGGTCCTCATCGGGGCCGTGGTCCTTATCGCCGCTCTGCTGCTGTTCAGCCGGGGGGGTTAGGTTGCGCGGCGACCTCAGCTCGCTGGGCCATGCTCCAGCCCCCCACAGGAGCACGTGGACCCGGTCCTGACCCCGTCGGGCGTGCGGGCGCTCGACGCACGGCTGGAGCGCGCGGGCCTCCTCGAACTGGCGATGGAGGAAGCGGGGCGCGCGGTGGCCGACACCGTCCACGCCGCGTACCCGGCGGGCCGCGTGCTGCTCCTGGCCGGCAGTGGAGCCAACGGCGGCGACGCCTACGTGGCCGCCCGGCACCTGCACGCCCTGGGCCGCGAGGTGGAGGTACGCGGCCTGAGCGCCCGGCACCCCCTGACCCGCAGGAACCGCCGCCGCCTTCTCGCCGCCGGAATCAGGACCGCGCCGCTGGGCGCCTCGTCCGCTGGCCTCGCCGCGCTGCGCCGGTCACTGGAGGGCGCGGCTGTCGTCGTAGATGGGCTGCTGGGCACCGGCTTCCGGCCCCCACTGCGCCCCGCGCTGGCCGGTGTGATCGCAGCCGTGAACGCCGCCGGGCGGCCGGTGGCCGCCATCGACCTGCCCTCGGGCCTAGACGCCGAGACGGCCGAGATCAGCGGTGAGCCGCTGCGCGCCGACCATACCGTTGCCCTGGGCGGCTGGAAGACCGCCCTGCTGTTCGGCCCGGCGGCGCATCTGGCGGGGCGGGTCCACCTCGACAGCATAAGGCTGCCCCCCGGCTGGGCGCTGGAGAGGGCCGAAGCGACCCGCCCCAGCGACGCCGAGGTCGCTGCCCTGCTGCCGGTGCGCGCCGCCGACGCCCACAAGGGTACGGCCGGGCGCGTGTGGATAGTCGGCGGGCACCCCGGTACGGTCGGCGCGCCCGCCCTGGCCGGCATGGGAGCGCTGCGGGCCGGAGCGGGCCTCGTGACGGTCCACAGCGCGGCCGAGGTTCCCCTGGTCATGCCCGAACTGATGGTGCGCCGCCACGACGACCTCGCCGGGGTTCTGGAGCAGACCGGCCCGGACGACCGCCCGGACGCCGTCGCCCTGGGCATGGGCCTGGGTCCGGACGCCCCGGCGCTGGCGCGAGTGGTTCTGGGCTGGCACATCCCCACCGTGCTCGACGCCGACGCCCTCCAGCCCGAACTGGCCGGAGCGGGCCACGGCGCCTGCGTGTGGACCCCACATCCCGGCGAGGCCGCGCGGCTGCTGGGTACCCGGACGCCCGAGATCACCCGCGACCCCATCGCGGCGGCGCGGGCGCTGCAAGAGCAGTACGGCGGCGTAGTGGTCCTCAAGGGTGGGCCGAGCGTGGTCGCCCACGCGGGCGGCGTACAGGTCGCGCGCGCCGGTCACCCCGGCATGGCGAGCGCGGGCATGGGCGACACGCTTTCGGGCGTGATCGCAGCCCTCCTGGGCCAGGGTCTGGGCGCGGCCGAGGCGGCGCTCGCGGGGGTTACGCTGCACGCCCGCGCGGGCCAGCTCGCCGGCGCAGCGCACGGCTACGGCCTGAGCGCCAGCGACGTGGGCGCGCAGCTCGGCGCGGCGTGGCTGGACCTGAGCGCCCACCGCTGAGCCGGGCGGGCGGCCCGGCGTGCCCGGAAACGGCACCTTATCTCTTCTCTGTCTCTCGCCGGCTCAGTGAACCGGCGAGCAGATGCCAGGGTTGCACCCGGTGGCTGCCCCCGACTGCCAGCCGCTTCCCCCCACAGGTTCGGACTTGAAGTCATAACTGAACCGGTACACTGTCGGAACACATGCGCGGCCTCCTCTCCGACCTTCCCCTGCTGGGCCTGCTGGAGCTGGTTCACGAATCCCGCCAGACCGGCGTTCTCAGCGTGGGCGGCGAGCTGCCTTACACCGTCACCTTCTCGCAGGGCGAGGTCGTGGCGGGCGGGGTTCTCGACTGGCTGGGGCTCGAAGCGCTGCAAACCTGTCCCCTCTCGCCGCAGGGGGGCGACTTCGAGTTCGAGTCGCGCAGCATCGCCGGGCGGCCCCTCCAGGCCTACGGCCCGCTGCTGAGCGAGTGGGCCCGGGTCAGCGACGAGTGGGCGCGGGTCTCCCGCACCGTGGGCAGCCCCAGCCGGGTCTTCCGGGGCGAGCTGCCGCTGTTCTCGGAGGGTGAGGGCCGTAGCGTGCGCGCCGCCGCCCGGCGCTCGAATCGTCCCCTCATCGACGTGGCAGCCGAGGTCGCGCAGGCCACGCAGGCGGGCCGCTTGGAGGCGACCGACGACTACGCCTGGTTCGCCCTGGTCCTCAAGCCCAGCCCCGCCCACGGCAAGCACCCCATCTCGGCCTTTCTGGACGGCCAGCGCAACCTCGGCGAGATCGCGCGCCGCAGCGGCCTCGGGGTGGGCGAGGTGCGGCGCTACCTGCTGGGGGCCATCCGGCGCGGCCTGCGGTTTTCCGGCAGCGGCTGGGTCATGCGGGACCTCGTCTGGGAGGAGCAGCTCGGCAGCCAGCTCCAGAAGCCCGCCTAGGGACGCGGAACCTGCGCGGAAAGGGGCGGACGCCCCACCCGGCGCCGCCCCCCTTCAAAGCTGACTGCCCCGGCTCAGGCGCCGAACACGCTGCGCGCCGGGTCCCACAGGCGCCACAGCTCGTAGACCCCGATCATGAGGTGCAGCACCAGCTTGGCCGCAATGCCGGTCAGCAGGCCCACCAGGGTGCCCCAGGCGGCGCGCAGGGCCCCGGTCAGCGGCTTACGGACCACGAACAGCTCGGCGATGAGCGCGCCGGCCAGCGGCCCCACGATCAGACCGAAGGGAATGAAGATGCCCACCAGTCCGCCGATGAGCGCGCCCCAGATGGCCTGCTTGCTGCCGCCGTACTTGCGCGCGCCCCAGGCCGAGGCGACGTTGTCCACCAGGGAGATCAGGACCGTGAGGACTGCGAAGGTAAGCAGGAAGGGCAGGTCCGGCCACACCTGAAAGCCGTCGAGAAGCGTGGCCGCGACCGTACCCGCGAAGATGATGACGGTGGCAGGCAGCGCCGGCACGAAGGTGCCCACCATCCCGATGAGCCAGGCGACCAGAAACACGAGAAAGGGAAGTGACATATCGCCCCCGGATACGCCCCCCGGCGCGGCAACGTTCCCATGTCCGGCCAGAACAAACGCTCGTTAGGCAGCTCGCGCTAAGCTGACCCCATGCAAAAAGCAGTCATCGTGGCGGCGTCGCGCACGCCGACCGGCAAGTTTCTGGGGGCGCTCGAAAGTGTGAGCGCCGTCGAGTTGGGCCGCCTGACCCTGGCCGAGACCCTGCGCCGCAGCGGTCTGGAGGCGGGGGTCGTCGAGGAAGTCATCATGGGCCAGGTCGTGCAGGCGGGCTGCGGCCAGAACCCGGCGCGGCAGGCGGCGCTGCGGGCAGGATTATCCCATGAGGTCGGGGCGCTGACCATCAACAAGGTGTGCGGCAGTGGCCTCAAGGCGGTCATGCTGGCGGCTCAGAGCATCCGCGCGGGCGACCAGTCGGCGGTGCTGGCCGGCGGTATGGAGTCCATGAGCAACGCGCCTCACCTGCTGCCCCAGGCCCGCAAGGGCTACCGCCTGGGGCACGCGCAGGTGCTCGACGCCAACACCCAGGACGGCCTGTGGTGCTCCATCAATGACGAGGGCATGGGCCTGACCGGTGAGCGCGTGGCCGAAAAGTACGCCATCGGGCGCGCGGAGCAGGACGCCTACGCCACCGAGAGCCACCGCCGCGCGGTCGAGGCGCAGGGGGCCGGGCGCTTCGCGGACGAGATCGTGCCCGTGACCGTCAGGGGCCGCAAGGGCGACACAGTGATGGACGCCGACGAGGGACCGCGCAGCGATACCAGCGCCGAGACCCTGGGCCGCCTGAAGCCCGCCTTCAAGCCGGAGGGCTCGGTCACGGCCGGCAACGCGCCGGGCCTGAACGACGGGGCCGCCTCACTGCTCGTCATGAGCGAGGACGCCGCCCGGGCCCACGGCCTGAAAGTGCTGGCCGAGATCGTGGACTACGCGACCGGCGGGCTGGCCCCCGAGTGGGTCATGATGACCCCCGTGCCCGCCACCCAGAAACTGATGCAGAAGCTCGGCTGGGGGGTGGACGACGTGGACCTGTGGGAGCTGAACGAGGCCTTCAGCGTGCAGAGCCTCGCCGTGAGCCGCGAACTCGGCCTGGACCCGGCGCGGGTGAACGTCAACGGCGGCGCGGTCGCGCTGGGGCACCCCATCGGCGCGAGCGGAGCGCGCATTCTGGTCACGCTGCTGCACGCGCTCAAGCAGCAGGACAAGGAACTGGGCGTGGCGACCCTGTGCATGGGCGGGGGCAATGGCCTGGCGCTGGCCGTGCGGCGGGTAGGCTGAGGGCATGACGCAACACGAGACCGCCCCGACCCTGTGGATCATCGAGAGCACCTACCTCAAGTCCGGCGACGCCCTGAGCGCCGTGACGCCCCGGCACCGGGCGTGGCTCGACCAGCACTACGTCTCGGGCGTCTTCCTGACCTCCGGGCGCAAGGTGGACGGCACCGGCGGCGTGCTGCTGGCGCGCGCGGGGAGCCAGGCCGAGCTGGAAGCGATCTTCGCGGACGACCCGTTCGTGCAGGAAGGCCTGTCCGAGTACCGCTACACGGCGTTCACGCCCGTCAAGCGCGGCAAGGGCATCGAGCTGGACGGCGTGCCGCTGGTGGAGTAGAGGTGGTCGTGATGACCGCTTCTGGTCTATAGGAGCACCAGCCGCTGGGCGACGGGCTGGATGACCGCGTCTGAAAGCAGGCCGAGGACCCCCGTACCCCCTCCTTCCCAGTCCCGCCGCACTGACTCGGGCACAGCGCAGGGCTTTCGGCGCCCGTCCCAGGGGTCTGAGCACCGCCTACCGCTACCGCTCAGGGACAGCTAGAGGCCCGGGCAGGGCGCCGCCCCGGCCTCTCTGCGACCTCGCCCCGCCAGAGCTCTGCCTGTTCGTCCCTTCTACTCTCCCGTTTTCCGGGAATGCAATTATCAGCTGGTCAAGCACAAGGAGTCTCTATGAACTTCGGAGTCATCGGCGCAGGACAGATGGGCGGCGGCATCGCGCAGGTCGCCGCGCAGAGTGGATTTACGGTGGTCGTCCACGACCAACAGCAGGCCTTTCTGGACCGCGGCCGCGCCGTCATCGAAAAGAGCCTCACCAAGTTGCACGACAAGGGGCGCCTGAGCGATACGCCGGAAACGGTGCTGGGCCGCATCACCTTCACCACCGACCTCGCGGCCTTTGCCGACTGCGACCTCGTGGTCGAGGCCATCGTCGAGAACGAGGCGGTCAAGGCCGAGTTGTTCCGGCAACTGGGCAGCGTGGTCAAGCCCTCCGGCATCTTGGCGAGCAATACCAGTTCCATTCCCATCACGGCGCTGGCGACCGCTTCAGGCCGCCCGGAACAGTTCATCGGGATGCACTTCATGAATCCAGTGCCCCTCATGGCCTTGGTCGAGGTCATCCGGGGCCACCGGACAAGCGACGAGACGGCCCGCGTCGTCACCGAGACGGCCGAGAAGATGGGCAAGACGCCGCTGTCCTGCAACGACTTCCCCGGCTTCGTGTCCAACCGCATCCTGATGCCGATGCTCAACGAGGCCATCCAGTGCGTGATGGAGGGCGTGGCCGAGCCGGAAGCCATTGACGGCATCATGAAGCTGGGCATGAACCACCCGATGGGGCCGCTGACCCTGGCCGACTTCATCGGTCTGGATACCTGCCTGGCGATCATGGAGGTGCTGCATGGGGGGCTGGGCGACGACAAGTACCGTCCCTCGCCCCTGCTGCGAAAGATGGTGCAGGCCGGGCTGCTGGGCCGTAAGAGCGGGCAGGGCTTCTACACCTACTAATACGGAGCGGGGCCTGGGCCTTCCCAGCTGGGAAGGCCCAGGCCCCCGGTCTAACGACAAAAAATAACTCCCGCCACTTGGACGGGAGTTTCTTTGGTTGCAGGGACAGGATTTGAACCTGCGACCTCCGGGTTATGAGCCCGACGAGCTACCAGACTGCTCTACCCTGCGTTACTCTGGTACTTCTTTTCTCTTGCGCTTGCGTCCGCCCGGAGGCTTTCTTTCGCGCTCAAAGAGAATAGGTCGGGAGAGCGAATTTGTCAAGCGCTGCCGGGAGAGGGGCAGGGACCACCCGGGAATGGCCCCCGCCTTCCGGAGAAGGGCCGCAGTCAGGAGCGGGGTGCAGGCCGTATAACACTGCACATGAGCGACCCCGCCGGCCCCCCCTCGACCATTACCCCCTCAACGGCCACGCCGCAGCATCAGGCGGCGGCGCCGGGCCGGGTCCGGGCAGCCGTGGTGACAATCAGCGACACGCGCACGCCCGAGACCGATACCAGCGGCGGGTACCTGCGCGCGCAACTGCTCGCGGCTGGGCACGAGGTTACCGGGCATATCATCGTGCGCGACGATGCGGTCGAGATCCGCTCGGCGCTCGTGCGGCTCATGCAGGGCTGCGACATCGTCATCACCAGCGGCGGTACGGGCATCGCCGGGCGCGACGTGACTATTCCGGTCGTCGAGTCGCTGATCGTCAAGCCCATACCGGGCTTCGGCGAGCTGTTCCGGATGCTTTCCTACGCGCAGGTGGGGGGCGCAGCCATGCTGTCGCGGGCGCTGGGAGGGCTGACGCGGGGCGCGCTGCTGTTCGCGCTGCCCGGCAGCCTGAACGCCGTGCAGACTGCCTGGGAGGGCCTGCTGCGCGATCAGCTCGGTCACCTCGTCTTCGAGGTCGCCCGCCAGGGGCAGCCGGGCGCCGCCGCGCCGCGTCCGGGCCAGCTGGGCCGCCACGCGAATACGGCCGGCGCGCAGCTGGCCCGGCAGGAGGAGTAGATGGCCCCCCTGACTCCCCTGCTGCCCGGAGTCTCGGGCCTATTCGGACTGAGCCTGCTGCTGCTCGTGGCCTACTGGCTGGGGCGCGTAAGCCGCGAGGCGCGGCAGGGCTTTCGCCCCGGCGTGGCCTGGTGGACCGTTCCAGGGCTGCTCTGCGTGCTGCTCGCACCGGTCCTCGACGTTCCCCCCCTGTTCGGTGTGGGGGCGGGGCTGCTGCTCCTCGCCGAATTCTGGCCCCTCGCCTACCGCCGCGCCCGTACCCGTCCCGGCTGGACCTGGCCGCTGATCGCTGCCCTGCTGGGCCTCGCGCTGGGGTGGTCGGCCCTGAATACGGGCGCGGGCCAGACCCTCCCTCTGATCGCCGGACTCCTGCTGCTGCTCAGCGGGCTGGCCGGCCTGATCGCCAGCGCCGCCTATCCCCGCGCCACACTCACCGAGCTGGGGTTCCAGACCCGCTGGGGCCGCAGCCGCGTGCCCGAGTGGCCCGATCTGAGTGTCACCCTGACCCCCAGCGGCGCGCAGATCCGCAACGTGTCGCGCGCCCCGCTGCGGCTCGCGGGCTGGTCGCCGCGCAGCGTGAACGGCTGGCTGCTCGTGCGAGACCCGCAGGGCCAGCCCCTCAACACCCTGCGCGCCGGTCAGAGCGCCTTCCTGCCCCTGGCCCACCACGAGGGCGGTGTGCGGGTGTGGTACGTCCCGGTGCGCCGCCCGCAGGAGACCCTGCTGTTCCGCGCCGACTGGACGCCGGTGCAGGCTCAGGGCACACGGGTGCTGAACTAGCCTGCTGGGCTTACAGACATCTCCAGCAACAAAAAAAGAGGCCCGCAGGGGCCTCCTTCTCATGTCGTTGGGGGTCCGCTCAGGCGAACTTGATGCCCTGCGACTTCAGCACGCGCTTGGCGGTCGCCGTGGGTTGGGCGCCCTGCGAAATCCAGTAGTCGGCGCGTTCCGCGTTGACCTTGACGTGGTTCTCGCTGGTCTTGCGGGGATCGTAGTGACCCAGATTCTCGATATAGCCGCCGTCACGGGGACGGCGCGAGTCGGTCACGACGATGCGGTAGTGGGGGTTGTGGGCGGAACCGAAACGGGACAGGCGAATCTTGACCATGTGGAAAACCTCGGGGGTTGAATTTTGAGGGTACTGTCTCCGCAGTAGGTATGCACGGAGAACATACGCCCGTCAGCAGCCAGAATCGGAGCGCACCGAAAGAGAGTATCAGAAAGCGCAGAGCCGGAGCAAGCGCGGAGACGACCTGCCGGTGTGGGGATCGCCCGCTCCCAGTCCTGCTCCATCCGGGGAGCTGAGGTACACCCTCAGAACCCCGGCGCGACCGCCTGGGTCCCCTGGCGGAGCTGGAAGGCCATGCGGTCGAGGCCGAAGATGTGGCTGCCTCCGATGACCCCCAGCGGCGCGCCGCGCGCGACCCGGTCGCCGACGTTGACTCCGGCGTTCTGGAGACCGAAATACCCGGTCACGATCCCGGAGCCGTTGTCGAGCAGCACCACCCAGCCCAGCGAGGCGTAGTAGGTCGCGGCGAGCACGTTGCCCTCCAGCGCGGCGGTCGCCTGGGCGCCGCTCGGGCCGCTGAGAATGACCCACTGCGCGCCCGAAGCCCCGAACGGCGCCGCCACCTGCCCGCCGGGCAGCGGAAAGCCCACCGGACTGCTCGGCGCGGCTGCGGGCAGGGGCGCGAGCTGAACCTCGGCGCGCTGCTGGGCCTGCGCGACCTGGGCGCTGCGGGCGCGCAGGGTCGCCTGCTCGCGGGCCAGCGCCTGCTGGCGCTCGCGCTGGGCCTGGGCAGCGGCCTGGGCGGCGGCGCGTTCGCGGGCGGCCTGGGCCTCACGCGCCCGGCGCTCCTGCTCGGCGCGTTCACGGGCCAGGCGCAGCGCCTCCTGACGGGCCCGCTCCTGCGCCTCGCGGATGCGCCTGGCCTCGGCCTCGCGGCGCTGGCGTTCCTCCTCGATCAGGCGCCGGCGCTCGGCCTCGATGCGGGCGCGCTCCTTGACGACCTGCCCGACCAGTTGGTCGATGCTCTGGGCAGTCAAGGCCTGCTGCGCCTGGGTCCGCACCCGCAGAGCGCGCTGTCCCTGCTCGGATGCCTTGAGGCTGGCGAGCAGGCGGTTTTGCTCGGCCCGCCGAGTGCGCAGCCCGACCAAAGTGACCTGACGCTCGCCCTGAAGGGTCTTAAGGCGCGCCGTCTGCTGTTCTTGGAGGACCTGCTGCTGCGCGAGCACGTCGGCCTCACGGTGCAGGGCGCCGATCACGTCCACGTTGCGCCGCCCCGACATGTTGGCGTAGTCGAGCCGAATGAGCAGGTCCGAGAGGTTCTTCGCCTGCGAGAGCAGGGCGAGGTACTGACCGCTGCGCTCACGGTACAGGGCGTTCAGGAGGCTGCGCACGTCGGCCTGAAGGCTCGCCACCCGCGCCTGGGTCAGCTCGCGCTGCGCGCCGAGGTCGTCCAGTTGCCGCTCGGCCAGGGCCACACGGGCCGTCACGCGGGCGAGGTCGTTTTCCAGCTCGGCCACGCTGTCGGCCAGCGCGTCAAGCCGCCCAAGCGTCTGCCGCTGCTGCGCCGTGAGGCCCTGAAGACGCCCCCGGATGACGTTCAGGCGCTGCACCTGGTCGCGCCCCAGGCTGCGCTGCTGGCTCAGGTCCCGCCGGAGCTGTTCGAGCCGCTCGCTGGTGGTTGGCAGTTTGACGGGCGGGCGCGTAGACGGCACGGGACTGGCCGCCGAAACGGCGTTCTGCGCCGCCGCCCGGCCGTTCCCGACACTCTGGGTGGTGGCCAGCGCGGCGGCCAGCAGCAGCGTCGCCACGGCGGGGCCGCGCCCCCGACCCCCGCGCCGGGTCACTCCAGCTCCCGCAGATAGCGGCCGGTGGCGAACAGGCTGCCCACCAGTCCGATGATCAATCCCAACGCCGCTACGCCGCCCAGAACCGGCGCGATGGTCTGCCAGTCGGTGATGACCGGAAAGACCGGCACGAACTGGGCTACCCGGCCCGCGAGCTGGATATAGGTCAGCCCCAGCAGCCCAGCCGAGATGACGGCGGCCAGCAGCCCCACGAGCACCCCCTCGATGAGGTGCGGCATCCGGATAAAGGCGGGAGTGGCGCCCAGCAGGCGCATCACGCCGATCTCGTTGCGCCGGGCGTACATGGCGACCCGCACCGCGTTGAGGATGTTGAACAGGGTGCCCAGCAACAGCAGCGCCACGAGCGCGTAACCGGCGGCGCGCACGGCCGTCAGGGTCCGCACGGCCGGGTCCACGTAGCCGGCGCCGTACTCGACGTCCTCGACGCCGGGCAGAGCCGAGACCGCGTCGGCGACCCGGCGGGAGTCCTCGACCCGCGCCACCCGCATCCGCAGGGTCTCGGGAAAGGGGTTGCCGGCCAGGGCCGCCGCCTCGCGGGCGTAGGGATAGTCGCGCGTCATCTCGCCCAGCACCTGTTCGGGGCTGACCAGCGTGGCCGTGCGCACCTGCGAATAGCTCTGCACCCGCGCCAGCAATGCCTCGCCGTCGGCCTCCGCGGTCAGGTAGGCGGCCACCTCGACCTGCGACTCAAGCTGCGAGAGGGTGCGGTTGACGTTCAGCGTGAGCAGCAGCACCGCCCCCAGCACGAGCAGCGTGATGGTCATGGTGGTGAGGGTCGAGAAGGTCGCCGTGAGGTTGGCGCGCATGGCGAGCAGCGCCTGCCGGAAGTGATAACTCACAGCGCGTAGCCCCCCAGGGCGTCGTCGCGGACCAGTTTGCCCTTGCGCAGCGTCAGGGTACGGTGCCGGAAGGTCTCGACGAGGTCGCGGGCGTGGGTCGCCACCACGACCGTCGTGCCGCGCAGGTTGACGTTCTGCAGCACCTTCAGGACCTCGCGGCTGTTGTCGGGGTCGAGGTTACCGGTCGGCTCGTCGGCGAGCAGCAGCGGCGGGTCCGAGACGATGGCCCGCGCGATAGCCACCCGCTGCTGCTCGCCCAGCGAGAGCTGCATGGGCAGGGCGTGTTTCTTGTGCTCCAGGCCCACCGTGCGCAATGCTCCCGAGACGCGCGCCGGCCACTCGCGGGCAGGCACGCCGGTCACACGCAGGGCAAAGGCTACGTTGTCGTAGGCGCTGAGGTGGTGCAGCAGCAGGTTGTCCTGGAACACGGTCCCCATGCGGCGGCGCAGGAGCGGTGTGCGGCGGCCCCGGTAGCGTGAGAGCGGCTCGCCGGCGACGCGGACCTCGCCGCGCGTGGGCAACGCCCGCTTGAGCACGAGATTCATGAAGCTGCTCTTGCCCGCGCCCGAGTGGCCCACCAGGTACACGAACTCACCCTTGGTGACGTGCAGACTGAGGTTGTCGAGCGCCAGCGTGCGCGTCACCGGATATTCGAGCGTGACGCCCCGGAAATCGATCATGCTTCTGGCCTCTGAGAGGGCCCGGACGCGGCCTGACGTGCGGCGAGAAGAAAAGAACTGTGCATGCCTGACACGCAGCATAGCCCAGGCCCGCCCCACAACGTGAAAAAGCGGCCGGGCGGGTTCTCATCTTCCCTATGCGCCTGTCACTTGCGTTTCAAACGCCCCTGAGGTGGGCGCACTATCCTTCGGGACGTGAACCGCAACCGTCTGTTCGTCGTGGCCGGAACCCTGGCCCTGACCGCCGCTGTCGCCTACGCACAGATGGGCGGCTACACCGCGCAGAATCTGGGCAACTCCTCCGAGGGCAAGACCCTCCTGACTGTCTTGAACGACCTGAACAAGTACTACCTGTACCCGGTGGACCAGGACAAGCTGCTGCGCGGCGCGATCAATGGCGCCATCGGCAGCCTGAACGACGAGTTCACCTACTACACCGAGCCGTCGAGCAACGAGATCGACGCCGAGAACCTCAGCGGCTCCTTCGGCGGGATCGGCGTGACGCTCGTCGGGGTCAACGGCGACGGCACGGGCGGCAAGGTGGACAACGTCTACAAGGGCAACGCAGCCTCGAAAAGCGGCGTGCAGATCGGTGATGTGTTCGTCAAGATCGGCGACAAGGACGTGACGGGCGCCAAGCTCGACGACATCGTGAAACTCGTGCGCGGCCCGGTCGGCTCGGCCGTGGACGTGACCTTTGCGCGCCAGGGCAAGCCCTTCACGGTCAAGCTCACGCGCGACAAGGTGAGCATCGTCAGCGTCGAGAAGACGGTGCTGCCGGGCAAGATCGGGTACATCGCCCTTAACACCTTCTACAACGAGCAGGCCAGCGCCCAGTTCCGTGCGGCGGTCGCCGACATGAAGAAGCAGGGCGTGCAGAAGCTCATTCTGGACCTGCGCGACAACGGCGGCGGCCTGCTGAGCGCCGGGGTGGACGTGGCCGACCAGTTCCTGCAGAGCGGCCCCATCGTGAGCCTGCGCGAGCGCGAAGGCAAACCGCAGGTCTACGGTCAGGCCCGCAACCAGGCCAGCGACTACACCGGCAAGCTGGTCGTGCTTGTCAACAAGAACAGCGCCAGCGCCAGCGAGGTCGTCTCGGGCGCCCTACAGGACGCCGGGCGCGCGACCATCATCGGCGAGCAGACCTTTGGCAAGGGCGTTGCCCAGATTCCGGTGACGTTGCCGGACGGCGGCAAGGTCGCCATCGTGAACAGCGCGTGGCTGACCCCCAAGGGCCGCGAGATCCACAAGAAGGGCATCACGCCCGACGTGGTGGTCACCGACACGCGCTACACCCTGCCCCTGAACTTCACGGGCGGCGGCGCGACCCCCGGAAGCAAGCTGACGATCACGGTGGCGGGCAAACCGGTGACGGTCACGGCCGACAAGGACGGCAAGTTCACCTACACGGCCGAGGTCAAGCGCCCCGAGCGCAGCTCGACCCAGGGCGAGGCCGTCGTGGATACGCAGGGCGACGCGATCCTCAAGCGCGGGATTCAGGCGCTGCAGTAAGCACCACGAGCAGGACCGAGCGGCCCCCGACAGGTGGGCCGCTCTTTTCGTGCCCTAGGGCAGGCTGACCTCCGGCTGACAGGAGCGGCCGACGATGGGGGCACCACCGAAGACACCGCACACGAAACGCTGAAACACACCCTGGAGGCAACGATGACCATCCAAAGCGGCAGACCGACCCCCAACACCAGCCTCAATACCTGGCCCTTGCCCGCCGGCCTGCGCGCCCGCCTGATGCGCGAGCACGGCTGGACCGAGGCGTTCGCAGTGCAGGCCGAGACCGAATACCGCCGATTCGTGTACCTCGCCACGCTGGGCCGGTCCGTGACGCCCTCGCCCGCCGTGGACGAGGTGTGGCACACCCACCTGATGTTCACCCGCGATTACTGGGGCGGCTTTCAGGCGCTGCTGCCCGCCCCACTGCACCACGAGCCCGGTACGGATACGCCGGGCGACGCGGCCCGGCTGCGGGAGCAATACCTAGATACTCTGTTGCTGTATGAGCGGACCTTCGGCGAGGCGGCGCCGGCCGACTGCTGGCCCCGCCCGGCGCTGACCGAGGCGCAGGCCCAGCGTCCGACGCCAGCGGCCGGGCTGTGGGGCTGGGTCGGCGCGGCGCTGCTGGGCTTCGGAGGCACCCTGCTCACGGGCACGCCCCTGTTCCTTCTGCTGACCGCGCTGGTCTTCGGACTGCTGGCTGTCCTGCTCGGCCGCCAGAAGGGTCACGTCACTCCTACCGCCACCGCCGGAGCCGGAGGCCTGTTCTTCTTCATGGGGGCAGACAGCGCGGGGACAGACACTGGGTCAGGCGGCAGCGACAGCGGGGGGTCGGACGGTGGAAGCTGCGGTAGCAGTTGCGGCGGAGGATGCGGCTCCTGACCGGGCAGGGACCACGCCGCGCCTTCCCTACCGCACCCCTCTGGCCTTTACCCCACCGTCGCCCCCACCCGCACCCGCAGGTGCGGGGGGTACAGCACCGCGAACTGCCCCCTGTGGTCGGCCCAGACACGGGCGAAGTCGGCGTAGCCCATCGCCACGTGGCCCAGCAGCGGGTCCATGAGTTCGACTTGGGCCGAGGCGTCATCGTAGCCCACGACCACGCGCCAGTGGGCGATGACGGTGCCCGCACGCGGAATGTGCGACTGCAGGGCGATCAGGGGCAGACCCTGGCGGATGGCCGCGCGCACAGTGGCGAGCGAGCCGCCCGAGTACAGCCGCGCCTCCATGCCGACCTGCGGCGCGAAGTCCACGATGGCCTGGGCTGTCATGTACGAGCGCTCGGTGGGGCGGGTCAGGCGGCTCACATCGGCGAGCGCGACCCTCAACCCGAAGTAGCCCAGCACCTGCGTGATGCTGGCCGGGCCGCAGGCGTTGTAGGTCTGGCGGATGAGCGGCACGCCCTGAAGGGTGTAACCGGTGGGGGCCGGAGCCGCCGCAGAGGCGGCCGGTCCCAGCAGGGCCAGCAACGCGGCGGCAGAGTATAGGAAACGCGGAAGGCGCACCCGCCGAGGATGCGCCTGTGGGCGTCACGTCAGTCTTTCAGCGGCCGGGACGCCGCGCCGGGCCGGCTCAGACCCGCGTGAGGTCGCGGGGCAGCGGCAGGAACTCGATTTCGGGGTGCTGCTCGGCGGTGTATTCGAGGTCGTACTTGCTGCGGAACAGCATGACCGGGCGGCCCTGGTCGTCCTCGACGTGGCGGGCGAAACGGGCAACGTTGCTGGGGTCCCCCGCCAGCCAGCGCACGAGCGCGTAGCTCGTGACGTTCATCTCGACCTCCACGCCGTACTCCTCGGAGAGCCGCGCCTGGAAGACCTCGAACTGCAGCGGCCCGACCGCGCCCAGGTAGGGGTCGCGCGCGCCGTCGGTCGGGTAGAAGACCTGCACCACGCCTTCCTCGGCGAGCTGGGTCAGGCCCTTCATGAACGCCTTGCGCTTGCCCACGTCCTTGAGGGCCAGCGTAGCGAAGGTCTCGGGCGTGAAGCGCGGGAAGCTGGGCAGCAGCACCTTGCCGTCCACACTGACCACGTCCCCGATCTGAAAGACACCGGGGTTCACGAGGCCCACGATATCGCCGGGGTAGGCTTCCTCGACCTTCTCGCGGTCCTGGGCGAACAGGGTGTGCGCCTGCGAGAGCCGCAGCTTGCGCCCGGTGCGGGTGTGGGTCACGTCCATGCCGCGCTCGAAGTGCCCCGACATGACGCGCATGTAGGCGGTGCGGTCGCGGTGCGCACGGCTCATGTTGGCCTGGAGTTTGAAGATGAAACCGGCAAACGGCGCCTCGGGGTCGCGCTCGCCCTGGTTCGTCTCGACCGCGCCGGGGGGCGGCGCGAGTTCGACGAAGTTGCTCAGGAAGTGCTCGATCCCGAAGTTGTTCATGGCCGACCCGAAGAACACCGGGGTCAGTTCGCCGGCCCGGAATGCCTCAGCCTCGAACTCGGGCATGGCCCCCTGGATGAGTTCCACGTCCTCGCGCAGCTTGGCGGCGAGGTCGTGTCCGACGAGATCGAGCAAGCGGGGATCGTCCAGGCCGGCGGTCTGCATGGGCGCGCGGTGCTTGCCCCCCGAGGTGCGCTCGAAGGCCAGGACCTGCCCGGTCTGAAGGTCGTACACGCCCTTGAAGTCGGGGCCGTCGCCGATGGGCCAGGTCAGCGGCACCACCGTGATCTTCAGGGTCTCCTCGACCTGCGCGATGAGTTCGAAGGGGTCCAGGGCAGGGCGGTCCATCTTGTTGACGAAGGTGAGGATGGGGATTTCGCGGTTGCGGCACACCGCAAACAGTTTCTCGGTCTGGGTCTGCACGCCGCGCGCCGCGTCGAGGACCATCAGCGCGGAGTCGGCGGCCGTCAGGGTGCGGTAGGTGTCCTCGCTGAAATCCTGGTGGCCCGGCGTGTCCAGGAGGTTGACGTGTCTCCCGGCGTATTCGAAGGTCAGCGCCGAGCTGGAGATGGAAATTCCGCGCTGCTGCTCGATGCTCATCCAGTCGGACTTGGTGTGGCTGCGGCCTTCCTTGGCCGTCACGCTGCCCGCCTCCTGAATGGCGCCTCCGTACAACAGCAGCTTTTCGGTGATCGTGGTCTTCCCGGCGTCCGGGTGCGAGATGATGGCGAAGGTGCGGCGGCGGGCAATCTCGGTTTCGAGTTGGGCGGCAGGTGCAGTCATGAACACTCCGGCGGGCCTGGAGATGGCCCGAGATGGCTTGGATTCTGGGAAAAACACGCGTTCTCGACTCTCGCTAGGGGGGCGTGAGGAGAACGGTCATGGCCCCAGTGTACCGCGTCCGACCCCTGAGTTCAGTCGTCGTACACCTGTCCTTCCTGAAGAGGGGATGCACACAGGAACGTAAGCGGATGGTCCTCCTCTCTCCAGCTCGCCGGCCAGAGCCGGAAGCGCCGGCCCACCTGAACGCCCCACACCCTGATGTTCCCGGCCAAGTAGTCCGACAGAACTTCCTGTGCACAACCGCCTTCCGGGTCAGGAAACCCGTCCTCCTCTGGCTACCGGGCGTAGGCCTCCAGCGCCGCCCCGAACGTGCCCAGTCGCGCCTGCACGAGCTGCATAGGATCGCGGTGGTAGCCTCCGGCCGTCACCATCACGAGGGGAAGTCGGGCGCGCGCCGCCCAGCGAAACACCCGCTCGTCGCGCCGGCGCATTCCGTCCAGGCTCAGGGCCAGCCGCCCGAGCTGGTCGCCTGCCAGCACGTCCGCCCCTGCGAGGTAGTACACGAAGTCGGGCCGGAAGGCAGCCACCACCGGGGCGACCCGGGTGTCCAGCGCGGCGAGATACTCGGCGTCCCCGGTACCGTCGGGCAGCCCCACGTCCAGGCCGCTGGTTTCCTTGTCGAACGGGTAGTTATGGGCCGCGTGGACGCTGACGGTCAGCACGCGGCCTTCGCCCGCGAAGAGACTCGCCGTGCCGTTGCCCTGGTGCACGTCCAGGTCGAGAACCAGGATGCGGCTCGCCCGGTGGCCGTCCAGCAACCAGCGCGCCGAGATCGCCACGTCGTTCAAGAAGGAAAAGCCCTCAGCGTGCCCCGCGTAGGCGTGGTGGGTGCCGCCGCCGAGATTCAGGCCCAGACCGCCCGCCAGCGCGTCACGGGTGGCGGCCAGGGTCGCGCCGCTGCTGCCCAGGCCGCGCGCCACGACGCCCGGTGTCCACGCGAAGCCCATCGCCCGCTCCTCGGCCCGCGTCACCTCCCCCGCCCGCCAGCGGCGCAGGTATCCGGCGTCGTGAACCCGCTCGGCCAGCGCCCAGGGCAGGTCGGGGGCGTCGAGAAGAGGCAGGCGGTCCTCGACCCGGCTCAGCAGCTCCCGCAGCACCTCGCGCGGCAGAAATTGTCGGCGGGGCGACGGCCCGGTCAGGTAGGCCGCGCGGCGGTAGGCGGTCCAGGCTCGGGGCAGGTCGGGGAGGGTCATGCTCGCCGCGCAGGCTAACGCTCCCGGCCGCAGGTCTGCCGGAATTGGGCGACAGACTCGCCGCTCGGCGCCCGGATAGGATGCGCCCGTGTCCGCGCCGCCCGCTCCTGCTGCCACCTCGCCTCTGCGGCTGACCGCCGCGCGCTGGCTGGGCATCTACCCGGCCATTACCCTGCTGCTCACGCTGCTCGAGCCCCTGCTGCTGGGCCGGGTGCCCACGCCCCTGAGCGCCCTGATCCTGACGGCGATTCTGGTGCCGCTCACGCAGTTCGTGGTCTTTCCCCTCGTCGAGCGGCTGACCGGGGGCCACTGGGTCCGCTTTCCGGTGCTGCACGGCCCGGCGCGCTACCGTACGGCGCTGATCGTGTGGGCCTGCACCTACCCCCTCATCACGGCCGTGCTGCTGGCAACGCTGCCGCTCCTGCTGGGGCGCGTACCCCTGCCGGTCGTGACCCTGGTCGTCACCCTGATCGCCGTCCCGCTGCAGTCGCTCGTCGTGCTGCCGCGCGTGATGCCCCGGGCAGCGAGGTGGATCAGGGGCGGGGGTGCGCGGGCATGAACGCCCCTGCCCCAGCTGCACAGGCCCTAGGCGGCCTGACGCGCCGCCTGGGCCTCACGCGCCCGGTGGTCCTCGCGCCGATGGCCGGGGGGATCGGCACGCCCGAGCTCGTCGCGGCCGTTTCGGAGGCGGGCGGACTGGGAAGCCTGGGCGCGGCGTATCTGACGCCCGAGCAGATTGCGGCGGCGGTAGCCGAAGTGCGCGCACGCACCGCACGGCCCTTCGCCGTGAACCTCTTCGCGCCGGGGTCGGAGCTGCCGGTCGCCCCCACCGCGGCCCAGATCGCGGCCGCGGCCGCCGAACTCGCCCCCTTTCACGCGGGGCTGGGGCTGCCCCCTCCGGCGCTGCCCGCCCGGGTCGCCGAGGACTTCGGAGCCCAGTTCGCGGCGGTGTTGGAGGCCCGGCCCGCCGTCTTTTCGTTCGCCTTCGGGCGGCTGGACGCCGGGCACCTCACGGCCCTGCGCGGCCGAGGGATTCTGAGTATCGGCACGGCGACCGGGCTGGCTGAGGCGCGGCAACTGGCTCAGGACGGTGTGGACGCCGTGACGGTGCAGGGCGGGGCGGCCGGCGGGCACCGGGGCGGCTGGGGAAGCGGGAGAGACGACGAACTGGCCGGGACCCTGGACCTGACGCGGCGCGTGGCGGCCACCCTGGAGGTGCCCGTGATCGTGGCCGGCGGCCTGATGACACGCGCCGACGTGCAGGCTGCACTGGACGCCGGGGCCAGCCTCGCGCAGTGCGGCACCGCCTTCCTGCGGGCCGCCGAGGCAGGCACCTCCGCGCCCTACCGCGCGGCGCTCGCGGCGGGCACGGCCCCCACCGGCCTGACCCTCAGCTTCAGCGGGCGGCCGGCGCGGGGACTGGTCAACGCGCTCGGCGAGGCGGTCCACTCGCCCCTGCCCTACCCCTACCAGAACGCCCTGACCCGTGAGCTGCGCGCCGCCGGAGCCCACGCGGGACAGGCCGACGTGCTCAGTCTCTGGGCGGGCGAGGGCTACCGCCTGGGCCGGGAGGACAGCGCGGCCGGCATCCTGGATACCCTGTGGCCGCGCTGACCCTGCGTCCCCTGCGCTCCGGCGACGAGGTGACGGCCGCGCGCTGGGGCCAGAACCGCGACTTCTGCCTGGCGAACGGCTGGACCCCCGGCCTGAGCGAGCGGGTGCTATGCCGCCACTGGCTGGGGGTCATGGCAGGCGTGGGGCCGGGCTTCCTGCGCCTAGGCATCGAGGAGGAAGGCCGGCTCATCGGGTACACGGACCTCGCGGACCTCACGCGCCTCTCCGGCGAGTTTGGGATTGCGCTCGGCGAGCCCGCCACCTGGGGCCAGGGCCGGGGCACGCGCGCCGGGCGGCTCATGCTCGCGCACGCGTTCGGGCCGCTGGGACTGCGCGAGGTCCGGGCCGAGGTCCACGCGCCCAACACCCGTTCGCACGCCCTCCTGCGCCGCCTGGGTTTCGTGCGCGCCGGTGAGGGCGAGCCGGAACCGTACCGGGGCGAAAGGGTCGCGGTGCTGCGCTACCGGCTGACCCGCGACTCTTTCATTCCCTGACCGTGTGGCCCGCCGAGTGCAGGGCGGCCACGGCGTCCGGCAACCGCTCCTGCGCGACCAGCACATAGTCGGTGTCGAAGGTAGATAGCGCGAAGATACCCACCCCGGCGTCCCGCAGCGGGTTCAGCACGCCCGCCAGGATGCCGGTCAGCGTGAACTCGAAGGGGCCGTGCAGCCGCAGCGCCGCCCAACCCCCCTGGGCACGCACCCCGGCCGGCACCTGCGCGGCGGCGCAGACCACCGACAGCTCGCCGGGCGCGCGGGTCAGCGACCACAGTTCGCCGGACAGGGCCCAGGTGGGCGGCGCGGCGTCACCGGGAAGCTGGCATACGGCGTACTCGCCGCTCAGGACCGAGAGGGTCAGGGACATGGCCTCACCCTAGCGGACCCCCCCCCCATCCGGCCAGGGCCGGGGCCTCTCCATTTGCCGGGCGCGGTTTTTGCCGGCGCAGCGCACTCTATTGGCATGACGAATCTTTCCGAATTTTCCAGCCAACTGGCCGATACCGCAGAAGCGGTGGCTGCCAGCCTCGTGACCGTCCATGCCGCGCGCCCCATCAGTGGCAGCGTGGTGGGCGACGACCTCATCCTGACCGTGGCCCACGTCCTGAACGGCGACGAAGTGACCGTGAGCACTCCGGACGGCCGCCACCTGACGGCGAGCGTGGTGGGCCGCGACCCCGGCAGCGACCTCGCCCTGCTGCGCGCGGGGGGCCTGAGCCTCGCTCCCCTGAGCCCCGCTCCGGCCCCCCGTGTGGGGGAGCTGCTGCTGGCCGTCGGCCGCCCCGAACGCGGCCCCCAGGCGTCGCTGGGCCTGCTGAGGCAATCGGGCCTGGAACGCGGCTGGCTGCCAGCCGGCGCCGAGCCCTTTCCGGGGGTGAGTGGGGGCGCGCTCGTGGACGTGTGCGGCGGCCTAGTCGGCGTGCTCAACGCCGGAACCCCCCGCCGGGGCCTGCTGGCCGTGCCGGCCGCCCGCGCGCTGAAGGTCGCCGAACTGCTCTCGCAGACCGGCCGCGTGCCGCGCGGATATCTGGGGCTCGCCACCCAGCCGGTCGTGCTGCCGGGCACCGGGGCGGTGGGCGACATGCAGGACACGCCGCAGGACGGGCGCCCACCGCAGGAAGACGGGCGCAGCCCGCGTGGACCCTGGGACCGTGCCTGGGGCCCGGAAGGCCGGGGACCGTGGGGCGGCCGTGGGCCGTGGGGCAAGCCGGGGCCCCGGGGGGGGCAGGGTCCGCGTGGGCCCTGGGACCGGGAAGGCGGCGACCCCCGCTCGGCCGGACGCGGCCGGGGCCGTGACGAGGACGGCCGGGCTGGAGGCTGGGGCCGCGGGCCCCGCTGGCCCGAGGGCACCCGCCTGGGCCTGACAGCCGTGCAGGTCGAGACCGGCAGCCCCGCCGCGCAGGCTGGCCTGAAGGTCGGCGACATCCTCCTGAGCCTGGACGGCGAGGGCGTGCGGCACCCGCGCGAGTTGCTCGAGCGCGTCCAGAGCCGCGCCGGCGACACCCTCACGGCCCGCATCCTGCGCGGCGGTGAGGAGCAGGACGTGGCCCTGACCGTCGGAGAACGCTGAGATGACGGGCGCGGCGCTCCCTGCCATGGCCGGAGGTGGGCCGCGCCCCTTAGCATCGGGCATGGCTGCCTCCACCCCTGCGCCCGCCTCCCCCAGCCCTGAGGCCAGTGGTCTGCCCAGCGTGCGCATGGCGATGCGCCCCGGCATCGGCGCGGCGGGCGCGGCAGCCCTGCTCGCCTCGGCCGGGGTGCGGGTCGTCACGGACGCCCAGGAGGACGCCGACGTCCTAATCATCGACGACAGCTGGCTGGCCGAGCCGCACGCCCTAGCGACAGCGGCGGCCGTCGTGGCGCTGGGATCGCCCGTGTGGGCCGCGCTGCTCACCGAATGGGCGCCGGGGGGCTTCGCGGCCCTGGGGCAGGAGGCCACCGCCGCCGAACTCCTCGCGGGCGTGCTCGGCGCGGCGGCGGGACTGGCCGTGCTGCCGCCGGGGGTGCTGGGAGAGCTTGGCCCGGAGGACGAGGACGACCTCGACGACCTTGCGGGCGCCGGGGACATCGCCCTGACCCCCCGCGAGCGCGACGTGCTGGCGCAGCTCGCGGCAGGCCTGAGCAACAAGCGGGCGGCCCGCGAACTGGGCGTGTCGGAAAGCACCGTCAAGTTCCATGTGCAGGCCATCTACGCCAAGCTCGGCGTGCAGAGCCGCGCGGGAGCGGTGGCGCGCGGCATCGCCCTGGGGCTGGTGAGCGTGTAGGCGGCTTTCCGGGTATCTCCGGCCCGGCCGCCACTCTCCTGCCGGGCTTCTGGACTACCCTGGGCACATGACCATCAAGGCGCTGTTCTGGGATATCGGAGGCGTGCTCCTCACCAACGGCTGGGACCGCGAGCAACGCGCGCAGGTGACAGCCAGTTTCGGCCTCGACGCGGCCGAGTTCACCGAGCGCCACAAGCTCGCCGCGCCCGAGCTGGAACTGGGCCGCATGACCCTGGCCGAATACATGGATCAGACGGTGTTCTACGAGCCGCGCGACTTCTCGCCCGCCGAGTTCCGCGCGGCGATGGAGGCGGTCAGCCGGCCCTACCCCGACTCGCTGGCGCTGGCCCGCGAGCTCTCGGCACAGATACGGATGTACTCGCTGAACAACGAGGGCCGCGACCTCAACGAGTACCGCATCGCCACCTGCGGCCTCCAGGAGTTCCTGCTGGCCTTCTTCTCATCGTGCTATCTGGGGGTTCTCAAGCCCAGCCCGGCCATCTACCGCCTGGGCCTGAGCTTCGCGGGTGTGCGCCCCGACGAGGCGGTCATGATCGACGACCGCGCGCAGAACGTGCAGGCGGCCCGCTCGGTGGGGATGCACGCCGTGCAGTTCCGGGACGCGGCGGGGCTCCGTCAGGACCTCGCAGCTCTGGGCGTGGGCCAGCCCTGAAGGTCAGAAGCCGTACTGCGGCGGCGTGCGGGCCTCAATCTCTCCAAAGAAGTCGGCCAGGCGGCGGGCGAGTTCGGGCGTGAAGCGGTTGCCCCCCAGGTGCGGACCGGTCACCCGCAGGTGCTCGCTGAACCCCGGCTCGGCGTGGGCGTACACCAGCTCAGCGTTGCTCGCCTGCGGCACGAGGCGGTCGTCGGGGCTGGAGACCACGAACAGCGGCAGCGGCGGCCGTTGGGTCAGACCGCGCAGGGGGTCCAGGCCCGGGAGCGGCGGCGTGCTCAGGCCGTAGGCCGCGCGAATCTCGGCCTGGCGGTCGGCTGAGGCGCGCCACGCCGCCTCCAGGTTGACCCAGCCGTCAATGAGGGCCACGCCCTCCACGCTGTAGGGGCTGCCGGGCAGGGCGCTGCGCAGCGCCAGCAGCCCGCCCATGCTCAGGCCCAGGGCATAGGTGTGCCCGTTCCAGAAAAAATGGCGGGTGGCCTCGGCGTGGTCGCGCGCGGCCGCCTCCAGCGCCGCCGGACTGCCCCAGGTCGTAGGACCGCCGTCCCCACTGAGCAGAACCGCGAACCCCGACTCCAGCAGCCTGCCGGTCAGGACCGACACCCCCACGCTGTCACGCAGGCGCAGCGGCGACTGGGCACGCGGATGAGACACGACCACCAGCGCGCAAGCTTCGGCATGGCAGCGCGGCGGCACCTGAAGGAGCGACCCGGCCACCGGAGCTGCCCCTGCACCTGCCTCCAGGCGGCCCAGATCGAGCCACCGGTCCGGCTCAGGCACTGCGTGGGCGGGCAGCGGCGCCGGCGGGGGCAGAACCGGCACGGCCCGCGCCGCGCCCAGGCACAGGGCGACGAGCAGCGGGGCGAGGGCGAGAAGGCAGGTCCGGGCGGGCAGCTTCACTGCCCCGCACTGTACGGCACGTCCGCGGCGCAGGTCAGACGTGACCTGCTGGGAGGTCGCTGTAGACAGGGCAGCTCCGGTGACTCCGGCCCCCGCTCCTGGGTCAACGCCCGAACAGCAGCGGGCTCAGGGGGGTGCGGCGCAGCAACCGGGCGAGCAGCGCGGGCAGCAGCAGCGCCAGCAGACCGTAGCCGGCCGACACCCACAGCCGCTGGGCGTCGGACCCGGCCGGCGCCTGCCAGCGTTCGAGCAGTTGCAGCGCCACCGGATGCAGCAGATAGATCTGCAGGCTCACCGTACCCAGCCACCCAAAGGCGCCGCGCAGCCGGGGCGCGAGGTCCTTCCAGTGAAAGGCCGCGCCCAGCAGGGTCAGGGCCGTCAATGAGGTGTATAGCCAGCTGCGCAGGTTGTAGCCCGCGCTGCTCGTCAGGTCGCCGCTGAGGTAGTCAAGCGCCGTGGGCAGGTAGGCGGCGTAGGCCACCGCCGTCAGGAGCAGCAGCGCGGGCCAGCGCCGGCGCCACCACGCCGGAAACTCGGCGAAGCGCGCGCCCACCCCTACCCCCAGCAGCACCGGCAGCAGATACCACAGCACCGTACTGGCCGGAAACTGGAGCCGCCAGACCCCCCGGTTCAGTTCGTAGGCGCCCCACTGCGCCAGCAGCCCCAGCCCCAGCGCCACCGTGATGTAGGGCTTCCTGCGCGCCAGGGGCAGCAGCAGCGGCAAGAGCAGGTAGACCTCCAGCGCCACGAGCAGAAAATACAGGTGGTAGCTGGCCTTGCCGTACAGCAGATAGAAACTCCACTTGTCGGGGTCGGTGAGCACCTCGGAGGGGCGCTGCCCGGTCCACACCGACCACAGCACGTACAGGGCGCTCCACAGCAGGTAGGGCCACAGGCCGCGCGTCAGTCGCCGCCAGAAATAGCGCCGCGCGTCGAAGCGCTTGAGCAGGCTGTTGGTCAGGATGGCGACCGACAGGAACACGAAGGCAGGCACGGCGAAATGCAGCGACCGGTTCAGGATGGAGAGGAACTCGTGTTCTGGCGTGCCAGGAGAGGCGTAGCGCAGCGCCATTCCCGAGGTGTGGTGCCCGACGACCTCCGTGATGGTCAGACCCCGGAACACGTCTACGGCGCTGAGCTGCCCACTGGCCGGAGGAACCGCCTCGCTGGCGGGCGTATCCGTCTGTACCGGAGGCAGGACGCCGGGCGCCTCGCCGGTCAACCCCCGGCCCTTCCGGCGCCGTTGTCCTGATCGCCGGGTTCGGCCCCCCGGTCCTGCGTGCGCCTCATTCCGGGCACCGTAGCACGGAGGGGGCGAAAGTCAGGTAAGGAGGCCGGAGCGCCGGGCGACCTCTCTTCATCTGAACTGCGGTCCTGTCGGCGAAATTCGGGCCGGGGTTACGGCGATCAGGGTCGGCCCGGACCTCCCGGCCTTCTCAGCAGCCCACGAGCCGCGCGCCCGGCGACCCGGTGGGAACGGGCGCGCCGCACCAGTCGAGGCGCAGGCCGCAGCCCCCCAGCCACTCGTCCAGGCTGTAGCCCGCGCGGGCCAGGCCCGACAGGGTGTGGTGGGCCACCATCACGGCGTGGTGCACGTCGGCCTCCCCGATCAGGCCCGCCCCTCTGGCCGCGAGCAGTTCGTCGGTGTCCAGGATCTCGGCGCCCAGGCCGTCGTGGACGACCACGTCGAGGTACAGGTCGCGCACCGTCCAGACCCCGCCGCCGCGCGAGATCTGCGCCACGTCGATGTAGTAGTCGTGCTCACGCGGGCCATGGAAGTCGTAGCGGCACACCACGAGGTCGAGGTCGGGCAGCAGATGCGCCTGCCAATGCCGCACACGGGGGTGCCCGGTGAAGTCGCGCGCCACGAACAGGCCATGCGGGCGCTCGGCATAGGTACGCACAGCGCGCACGCCCGTGTTCGTGTGATGTTCCATGCGGGCCGGATCGTGCCGCTCGGTCTTGACCGGATGCGGACGCCCGGGGAGGCCACAGTGCAGGCCACGCGGCTCGGGAAGAGCGAACATGCGTCAGCATATCCGGGTCCCGCAGGCAAGAGAAAGGGGCAGGTCATACGAGCTGTGGGCCCGCGGCCCGCCTCCCCGGTCCGGCCTCGGCCAGGACAGGTCCACGCGGTCTCTGGCAGCCACCGGGCCCCTGCCAGAGACTGCGCCGCCTTGCCTTGACCCCTCCACGGCCAAGCGGCAGACTGGGCGGCGCAGCCCCGCATTCAGGGTTTTTCCCGGCAGTCCACCCACCCGTAGGCAACGTTTGTCCCCGTGACACGACCTCTTTCCCGCCTCGCGCCGGAAACGTCCGTGACCGGGGACACGTGCCCGGCCGTTCCACCCCCGATTTGCCCCCATTTCGCCGCGCCCCGGAGGTCCCACCATGTCCATGCCTACCGCGTCACTTCCGCTCCAGGCCCCTGTGGCCCAGCACGACCACACCCCCGCCTACACCGCCCGCCTGGGCACGCCGCAGGGCGAGTCCGTGACTGTGCGGCTGCGCTGTGAGTTGCCCGTCACCTCGGTGCTGCTCAAGTACGTGCATATCGGCGAGGTCGAGACGGTGGATGCCCGTGAGGTCGCCACGCCGCCCGAGAGCCGCAGTGGGGGCCGCTGGTTCGAGGCCGAGCTGCCCCTGGCGGGCCACCGGGTGCGCTACGCCTGGCAGCTGAATCTGGAGGGCGACCACCTCAACCTCACCCACTTGGGCCTGCACCACTCGCGCCGGGGCTTCCGGGGCTGGTTCCAGTACCTGCCGGGGCACGTGGCCCCCGAGTGGGCCTGGAGCAGCGTCTTCTATCAGGTCTTCCCCGACCGCTTCCGCAATGGCGACCCGGGCAACGACGTGCAGACCGGCGAGTACGTCTACAGTGGCCGCCCGGTCGAACACGTCAAGTGGGATACCCCGGTGGACGCCCACAACGACATCCACGGCCACTACGGCGGCGACCTGAACGGGGTGACGCAGGCGCTGCCGTACCTGCAGCAACTCGGGATCACGGGGCTGTGGCTCACGCCCATCTTTACCTCGCCCAGCAACCACCGCTACGACGTCACCGACTACCGCGCCGTGGACCCCCACCTGGGCGGCGAGGCGGCCTGGAACGAGCTGACGCGGGCGGCCGATACGGCCGGCATCCGTATCGTGCTCGACGGCGTGTTCAACCACACCGGCGACGAGAACGCGCTGTTCCGGGCGGCGCAGGCGAGCGAAGCGGCCCCCGAGCGCGAACTGTTCACCTGGCGCGCGGCGGAGCTGAACTACCACGCCTTCATGGACGTGCCCACCCTGCCCAAGATCGACTACGGCAGCCCCGCCGCCGTGGCCGAGTTCCTGAACGGCGAGCGGAGCGTGGTGCGGCACTGGCTGCGCCGGGGCGCGGCGGGCTGGCGGCTGGACGTGGCCCATATGATCGGCTCGGGCGGCACCGACGACGACAATCTGCCGCTGCACCGCGCCCTGAAGGCGGCGGCCCGCGAGGAACGCCCAGACGCCTACGTGTTCGGCGAGCGCTTCTTCGACCCCGAGCACGCGCTCGACGGCCAGGGCGAGGACGGCGCGATGAACTACCACGGCTTCGGGCTGCCGGTCATGCAGTGGGTCAGCGGGGGCACGCATTTCGGAGCGCCGAGCCGGCTGGACGGCCACGAACTCGTGGATATCCTGCACGACGCCTACCACGCCCTGGCACCGCAGGTCGCGCTGAGCATGTTCAACCTGCTCGAATCGCACGACATCGGCCGGGCGCTGTTCCGGGTCGGGAACGACCGCACCCGCTTTCTGGCGGCCTTCACACTCCTGATGGGCTACGCGGGCGTGCCCTGCACCTATTACGGCACCGAGGTCGGCGTGACCCAGAGCCGCAGCGGCAACATGCCCTGGTGCCGCGAACCGATGCCCTGGAACGAGGCCGACTGGGACCTGGGGCTGCTGGAGCGGGTACGCGCCCTGATCCGCGTGCGGCGGGAGACCCCGGTGCTGCACGCGGGCCACCTGCGTTTCGTGCACGCCGAGGCCGACGCGGTGGCCTACCTGCGCGAGTACACCCGCGCGGACGGCCACGCCGCACGCGCCGCCGTGGTCGCCAGCCGGCGCGCCGGGCCGCACCCCGTCACCCTGACCCTGCCGGCCGGCGAGTGGCGCGACGCCCTGAGCGGCGCGGTCCTGAGCGGCGGCGAGGTGACGCTGGACGCGGCGGGCGGGCGGGTGCTGGTTCAGGGCTGAGTGCCCTACTCCGGCCGGCCGGGCTATGCTGGGGGCCAATGACACATAGCGACTCGGCGTTGTACGCGGGGTGGACGGAACTGCTGGGCTGGCTGGAGGCCGAAGCGCACGCGCGCGGGCTGGCATACGGCAAGGTCGCGGATTTTCCGGACTACATCTACCGCATGGAGCGGCCCTACGACCTGCCCACCACCGTCATGAGCGCGGGCGTCAGCGCGGGGGGTCAGCCGCTGCTCGTCGCGGCCGTCAGTCCGCGCCACGCCGACCTCAAAGCCGTGTCGCTGCGCCTGATGGGCGGCAGCAAGCACTGGCACCTGCACGCCGGCACGCGCGGGCTGCTCGAGGGCAAGCGGCCCTTCACGCGCGAGCGGCTGGGCGCGGTACTCGACGGAGCGCTCCAGGGGTTGTAGGTGGAGGACGGTGGAGGCGGGAAGGCCCGCTTCCACCGTCCCTACAGCACCCGGAACGCCAGGAATCCCACGCCGATGCCCAACAGCAGGCCCGCGAGCATCTCCAGGTAGGTGTGCCCCAGCAGCACGCGCACCGGCTTGGGCGCGAACCCCTCCCGCACGACGGCCCCGAGTTCCTGAATGAGCTCGTTGAGCAGCCGGGCCTGCACGCCGCTGCTGTGGCGCACGCCGGTCGCGTCGTACATGACGATCAGGGCAAAGACAGCGGCGATAGCGAACAGGGGGCTGCCGACCCCCTCGCTCAACGCGACGCCCGTCGTCAGGGCCGCGACCATCGCGCTGTGGCTGCTGGGCATACCCCCCGTCTCCATGAACGCTTCCGGCCGCCAGCGCCGGTCGAACAGCAGGATCAGAAAGACCTTGAGCAACTGGGCACCGGTCGAGGCCAGCACCGCCGTCCACAACCAACGGTTGGCAAGAAGTTCGGCCAAAGAATTCACGCGGGGCTCAGTCTAGAGCATTTGCCAAACGGCGCTGGATCCGATTCTCCGCAGAGACGCCGGAAATCGTCAGCGGCGCCGCTCTGCCCGTCCGCAAAGCCGCGGGGGCTCTGGATTACGAAGACCCGGCCCCCCGCGAGAATTCAGGACTCGGCGCTGCCCTGCGCGGCCATATTGCGCGACAGGTTCGCCAGCACGCCGTTCACGAAGCGGCCCGAGTCGTCGCCGCCGAACTTGCGCGCGATGCGCACAGCACTCTCGATGACCGGCGGATGCGGTTCGTCCGTATGCAGCATCTCGAAAGTCGCCAGGCGCAGCACGTTCAGGTCGGTCTGGGCCATCTGGTCGAAGGTCCAGCCCCGGATGGTGCGGTGCAGCACGTCGTCGATCTCGCCGAGGTGCTCGCTCAGACCCCGCACGAGGTCGCGCGCGAAATCCAGCGCCTCGGCGTTCAGCGCCGGGAAGGTGTCGTCGCCCTCACGCATGGTCCCCTCGGCGCGGGTGAACACGTCTCTGAGCGGCAGGTCGCCCCGCTCGGCCTCGAACAGCGTGCGGAAGGCGAACTCGCGCGCGGCGCGCCGGGTGCCCACCGGCTGCGCGGCCTTGTCACGGCGGCGCGTCACGACGCCTGCCCCTTGGGCAGACACACGCCCTGTACGGCGACGTTCACGGCCCGGACCTTCAGGCCGGTCATGAGTTCGATGTTCTCGCGCACGGCCCGCTGCGCCTGCTGCGAGATCGCCAGCAGGTTGCGGCCGTAGTCCACGTTCAGACCGAGGTCCACGGTCACGTCCTGGCCTTCGCGGGTGACGCGCAGCGCGCGGGGACGCCGGGCACCGGGCTGGTTGCGGATCACTTCGCCCACCTTGATGGACGCCGCCGCGATCTCCGTGCCCTCGATGCCCTCGAGGGTGGTGGCGGCAATATCGAGCAGAACGCTCTTGCTGATTTCGACTTCGGGTGTTGCCATGAACTGTGCCTCCGGGCGGGCCGGAACGGGGCCGCGCCAACAGGCCCCAGTGTAGGGGTTCGCCGCGCCGCTCAGGCGTCGGCGGCCGGTTGCGTAGCCGGTCCCTGCGGCGCGCCGCCCACGCCCTTCTCGGCCAATAGCGCCGCGAGTCCGGCCTCGTCCAGCACCACCACCCCGAGTTCCTGGGCGCGCGCGAGCTTGCTGCCGGCCTCCTCGCCCGCCACGAGGTAGCTCGTCTTGCCGGTCACGCTGCCGGTCACGCGGCCCCCGGCAGCCTCCAGCCGGGCCTTGACCGCCTCACGCGGCTCGCCCAGAGTACCGGTGAGCACGAAGTTCAGGCCGCGCAGTTGCTCGCCGCGCGTCACCGCCTCTTCCTGGGGGTCGACCCCCGCTTCACGCAGGCGGCGCAGCAGGTCCTGCATGGCGGGGTCGGCCAGTGCCGCCGTCACGCTCTGGGCAATCACGCCCCCCATGCCCGGTACGGCCGCCACCTGTTCGGGGGTGGCCGCGAGCAGCGCGTCCAACGACCCGAAAGCGCGGGCCAGCGCCTGCGCGCCGCGCTCGCCCACGTGGCTCATGCCCAGGGCGTTCACCAGCCGCCACAGTGGACGCGCCCGGCTGGCCTCCAGCTGCGCCAGAACGTTGGCGGCCTTCTTGTCGCCGCCGCGTTCCAGGGCCGCGAGCTGCTCGGCGGTCAGTCCATAGAGGTCGGCCGCGTCCTTCACCAGTCCCTGCGCGAGCAGTTGCGCCACGAGCTTGTCCCCGATGCCGCGCACGTCCATCGCGCCGCGCGATACGAAGTAGCGGATGCGCTCGAAGTTCTGTGCCGGACAGGCGGGGTTGGGGCAGTAGGTGTTGGCGTCTCCCTCGGCCCGCACGGCTTCATGACCGCACACCGGGCAGTGGGTCGGGAAGGCGAAGGGCAAGGCCCCCTCGGGGCGCTTTTCGGGCAACACGCGCATGATCTGCGGAATCACGCCGCCCGACTTGCGCACGACCACCGTGTCGCCCACCCGCAGGTCGAGGTCGGCCACGAAGTCCTCGTTGTGCAGCGTGGCCTTGCTGACCGTGCTGCCCTCGATGAGCCGGGGAGCAAGGTGCGCCAACGGCGCGAGCTTGCCGGTGCGCCCCACGTTGACCGTGATGCTCTCCAGCGTCGTCTCGACCTCCTCGACCGGGAACTTGTAGGCGATGGCCCAGCGCGGCGCGCGGCTGGTGAAACCCGCCTCGCCCTGGAGGTCGAGCGGGTCGAGCTTGAGCACGGTGCCGTCGGCATCGAACTCGAACGCGGCCCGCCCAGCGATCATGCGCGCGTGGTAGTCGGCGGCGGCGGCGATGCCCTCCAAGCGTTCGGAGTAGCGGCTGGTCGGAAAGCCCTGCGCTTCCAACCACGCCAGCACCTCACCCTGGGTGCGGGCAGGCACACCGTCGCGTCTGCCCAGCGCGTAGAAGATCGCCTTCAGGTTGCGGGTGCGCGTCACCTCGGGGTCCTTCTGGCGCAGCGCCCCGGCGGCCCCGTTACGGGGGTTCTTGAGGAGGGGGGTACCCAGCTCCTCGGCCTGCGCGTTGAAGGCGGCGAAGTCGGCGCGCGACATGTAGACCTCGCCGCGTACTTCCAGCTCACCCGTCAGCCCCTCCAGCTTCCGGGGCAGCCCCGGAATGGTGAGCACCTGGGCGGTCACGATCTCGCCCACCCGGCCGTTGCCGCGGGTCGCCGCCCACTTCAACTCGCCGTTTTCGTAGTACAGGTTGACGCTCAGGCCATCAATCTTGAGTTCACCCGTAAAGGCGAAGCCGTCATAGTCGGTCGGCAGGTTCAGCGAGCGTGCCAGTTTCTCTTGCCACTCGCGCAGTTCCTCGTCACTGAACACGTTGTCGAGGCTGGTCATGGGCGTGGGGTGCTCGACCGGCACGAAGGCTGCGCTCGGCGCGCCGCCGACGCCCCCGGTGGGGGTGTCCGCCGTGACCCACTCGGGATGCGCCTCCTCCAGCGCGCGCACCTCGCGGGCCAGCGCGTCGTAGGTGTCGTCGGCGATCTCGGGGGCGTCCTGCTCGTAGTACGCGCGGTTGTGGCGGGCCAGGTCGTCCCGGAGCGCGAGGTAACGGGCGTGCGGATCGGCGTTTTCCTGTGCGTGGTCTGGGGAGGCGGCCTGCGTCATGGCCTCAGCCTAGCACCCGGTCAATCTCCGAAATCTCGGAGATTTTTTAACCTTCGGCAGAATATTCGGCACATTCTGGGCTGCCTGAAGTGCAGCTTAAGCCGCCTGGGGGCCGCATTCTCACGCTCGTCAGGTGAATGGAGGGTTCATTCATCCTTGACCATCCCAAAGTTGCATATACTGTGAAGACGTAGTCCCCTGTACCCAGTCCAAGGAGTTTCCATGAAGAAGATCATGATGCTGGCCCTCGCTGTAACGACCTCGCTCGCCGCCGCACAGACCGTGCGCGTGGGCATGGCCTACGACGCCGGCGGCAAGGCCGACAAGAGCTTCAACCAGAGCGCCTACGAGGGCGCCGTGCGCGCCACCAAGCAGCTCGGCGTGCAGATGAAGGACTTCGAGCCCAGCGACCCCAGCCAGAACATCCAGGGCGTGCGCTCCTTCGCCAAGGAAGGCTTCGACCTGACCATCGGTGTGGGCTTCGCCAACAATGCCAGCATCTCGACCGTCGCCAAGGAAAACCCCGACCTGTACTTCGGATTGATCGACGACGTGAGCACGGTGCCCAACGTCACCAGCCTGGTCTTCAACGAGGAACAGGGCAGCTACCTCGTGGGCTACCTCGCCGCCCTGAACAGCTCGACCGGCGTGCTCGGCTTCGTGGGCGGCATGGACATTCCCCTCATCCACAAGTTCGAGGCGGGCTACACGGCCGGCGTCAAGGCCGCCAACCCTAAGGCCCGGGTCGTCGCGCAGTACGTCGGCACCACCCCGGACGCCTGGAACAACCCGGCGAAGGCCAAGGAAATCGCGGCCAGCATGCGCGGCCGCGGCGCCGACATCATCTTCGCGGCTGCCGGTGGCTCGGGTGGCGGCGTCGTGGACTACATCCGCCAGACCCAGTGCCTCAAGGCCGCGCAGCTGCCCTCGGGCGTGAAGTTCTCCAGCGACAACTTCAAGAACATCGCCAAGAGCACCGGCTACAAGACGGCCTGCGCCGGCAACACGCGCCCGATGTTCTTCATCGGTGTGGACAGCAACCAGAACTACCTCGGCGACTTCGACAAGAACCCAGCCACCATGAACCACGGCCTGACGAGCATGCTCAAGCGTGTGGACAACGCCGTCTACGCCCTGATCAGCGACGTGAAGTCCAACAAGTTCAAGGGTGGCGAGCGCCGCTTCGGCCTCAAGGACGGCGGCGTGGGCTACGCGGTCGACGCCTACAACAAGGCCCTGATCAGCAGTGCGCAGGTCGCCAAGGTCGAGGCCGTCAAAGCCAAGATCATCAGCGGCGCCATCAAGGTCCCCACCAAGTAAGCTCTTCTCTTCGGGGGCGGCTCCTACATGGGGCCGCCTTTTTTGCTGCCTCGCCCCGGTACTGCCCCCGCCCCTACACTGGCGGCGTGACCTCTTCTCCCCTGCCTGTGATCCTCGACGGCGACCCCGGCGTGGACGACGCCGCCGCGTGGCTGCTGGCCTTCGCGAGTCCGGAACTGCGCGTGCTGGGCGTGACCACCACCCACGGCAACGTGGCCCTCGCCCAGACCACTCACAATGCCGGCGTCCTTCTGGCGCTCGCCGGCGAGGCGGCGCGGGACGTACCTCTGTTCGCGGGTGCCGACCGCCCACTGCTACGCGTGCCAGAGGAAGCCCACGACGTCCACGGCCAGAACGGCCTGCCCGCCCATGACCTGCCCGCGCCCCTGCGACCACCAGCGGACGAACACGCCGCCCTGTTCCTGATCCGGGCGGCGCGCGCTGCTCCCGGCGAGATCACGGTCATTGCCACCGGACCACTGACCAACTTGGCTCTGGCCCTGCGGCTGGCCCCCGACCTGGCCGGGCTGCTGCGGGAGATCGTCTGGATGGGCGGCGGCACGGCGCAGGGCAACCGCACCCCAGCCGCCGAAGCCAACGCTCTAACCGACCCGCACGCGGCCGCTGTCGTGTTCGGGTCCGGCATGCCCCTGCGGATGGTGGGGCTCAACGTCACCATGCAGTGCATCGCCGATCCGCAGCGCGTCGCGGCCCTGCGCGCTCCGGGCAACCGGGCGGGCGCGGTCACGGCCGAACTGCTGGAGTTCTACGCGGGCTTCTACCACCGGCGCTATGGCCTGAGCGGCGGCGCCATGCACGACCCGCTGGCTGTGGCGGCCGCCGTACGCCCCGACCTGCTGACCTGGCAGGCCATGCCGGTCACGGTCGACACCGCCGAAGGACCCAACCTGGGCCGCACCGTCTGTGACCTGTACGGCGTGACGGGCGCGCCCGCGAACGCGCGGGTGGCCGTCGGGGTGGACGCCCCCGCCTTCTTTGAGCTGTTCACCGAGCGGCTGGCCCGGCTGCCCTGAGCCGGACCCCCGGCGTCACTCCACAGACACGGCGACCGGCTCACCGCCCGGAAGCAGGAAAGCAAGTAGCTCGCCCGAGGCCAGGTCGGCGATGAGGTAAGGCACGTCGTAGGCCGCGCGGCGGCGATCGGTGTCGCTGGGGCCGGCCGGGCCGCACGGGTGGCTGTGGTACAGCCCAGCAAGGTCCAGCCCCGCCGCGGCCATGGCCCGCAGCGCCCGCAACAGCGCGCCGGGATCGGCCAGATATTCGCTTTCGGGCCGCGCCGAGACGTTCGGCAGCGGATACAGCGCGCGCGCGTGCCACACCGGTCCGGATTCCCCCTCACGCCACAGGCCCCCCAGGGCCCCCACGCACTCCCGCGGGGCTTCCTGCCGGGCGTGGGCCCACAGCTCGGCCGCCACCTGCGCGGGCAGGTGCAGGGCCGGAGAGACACCGGCGTGGGACATGGAGCGGCGGGACACGGGGCAGTGTAGTGCCCACAGGGACAGGCCGGCACGCAGGCCCCTGGCTCTCGGCCCAGCGCAGCAAAATCCCCGCGCGCATCCGCTAAACTGCCCGGTATGGCGAAGGCGGTGAAGGCTCGGAAGGCAGCTCCCCAGGCAAGCCGGTTTGACGGGGAAGCCCTGGGGCTGGTGCTGTTCGCACTGGGTATTTTTCTGGCGGTGACGGTGCTGCTCCCGTCCCCTGTTCCCGACGAGAGTACCGGTCCCGGGGTGATGGACCGGGCACGCGAGTTCCTGCTGGGCTGGCTGGGCTGGGGCGCCTACGCCCTGCCGGTCATCCCGGTGTCCTACGGCGCGCTGGTGTTCGTGGGGCGCGGCGTCCGCGGTCTCACGCGGCGGGTGCTGGGCGGCGTGGTCGTGGTCCTCTCGCTGCTGGCGCTGCACGAGGTGGTGCAGCCGGGCGAGGCGGGGCGGCTCGCGGCCCTGGCCATGGGGCCGCTGGCCGGCGCCGTCGGGTACGTGGCGGCGCTGCTGCCGGTGATCGTGCTGACCCTGGGCCTCGAGATCATGCTGCGCTACGCCCCCCTGACCCTCCTCAAGTCCTTTTTCCGCTGGCTGAGTGTGCTGGCCGGTGGAGCAGGCACCCACGCGCAGGGCCTGATCGAAGCGCGGCAGGGCGGGCGCGACTCGGCCCGCGCGCGGCAGGGCGCCCGCCTGGGCTTCGCGGCGGCGCTGCGAGAACTCGACGCCCTGAGACGGCTCTACCCCCAGGACACTGTGCTTGAGCGGCAGTGGGAGGACATGCGGGCGGCCCAGCGGGGCCTGCGCGGTCAGGACGAACAGGCCCTGGGCAGCGCCGTGCACGACCTCGAAAACTGGGAGGCCATGACCCGGCAGTACGTCGCCAGCGCGGCGCGCGACCTGCGCTCGGCCATCGCCGCCGAGGCCACCCCCGCCGGCGCCGAGGCCGAGGCGATGCAGAAAGAGGTCACGGCCGGGCGACACGAACTCAGTGTGCCGCTGGGCAGCACCCAGGCCAGCGGCGAACTCGAAGTGCTGCGCCGGCGCGCCGTGCAGGACCTCCAGCGCCTCGCCTTCCGGGCCGGGCGGCTGGAGCGCGAGCGCAGGGCCGCCGAAAAAGCCCTGGACAAACCCGACGTGGCCCTGCTGGCCCGCGAGACGAGCGCGCAGCAGACCCGCGCCGAGGGCTGGAGCGAGTTGCAGGCCGAGTGGAGCGCCTGGGCGCAGCAGGCCCGCAGTTACCCGGGCTGGCCGGACCTCGCCTCGTCCTACGACCGCGCGCCCACCGAGGCGGCTGCCGCCCTGGCGCAGGCGCTGCGGACCCGCCCCGAAGCCACGCTGACCGATCAGGCGAACTGGCAGGCGCGCCTCGAAGACGTGCTGGCGGGTCTCCCGATGGACACCGGCCGCAAGACCGGCATCTGGCCGGCCCTCTCACCGGCCCAGCCCAAGCCGGCCGCCGTGGTGGCGACCGCCGCGCCCACCCCGCTTCCCCCTGTCCTCGACTTCGATTTTGCGCTGGGTGATGCGGCTGTGCTCCCGGTTCCTGCCGAAGCCCCGCCGAGGCGCGCTTCCACCTCCAGCCCGCGCCCAGGCGTTCGGGTGACCTCCGCCGCGCCGCTGGGCAGTCTGGAATCGCTGGAACCCGGCGATCTGGGCGACTGGGACGATGACGAGGACATGCCCTTCGGTCCAGTGGGCCGGTCCCCCAGCCCGAACCGGCCGGCGTCCGTCTCCCCCAGCGCGCCCCGCGCTGCCCCGCATGCGGCCCCCTGGGAAAGTGCGGAGCCCGAGGCCCGTCCCCGGCCTACGCCGGGAGCCGCCGTCCAGACGCAGGCTCCCCCGGTCCGGTCCGCCCCCCGCCAGGGCGCGCTACCGCTGGCCCTGCCGCACGACGGCCTGCTCGACCCCCTGCCGCCCACCGCTCTCAACACCACGGCGCTGGACGTGTCGGCCCGTCAGCGCGCAGGCCTCATCGACGAGACGCTGCGGCACTTCGGGCTGTCAGCGCGGGTCGTGGACTTCGCACGCGGCCCCACCGTCACCCGCTACGAGATCGAGCCGGCACCCGGCGAGAAGATCAGCCGCATCGCCTCGCTGTCCAACGACCTCGCCCGCGCGCTGGCCGTAGGCGGCGTGCGCGTCGAGGCCCCGGTGCCCGGCAAGAGCGTCATCGGCCTGGAGGTCCCCAACGCCGAGCGCGAACCGGTGACCTTCCATCAGGCGGCCGACGCGCCGACCTTCCGCACGACGCGCGCCAAACTGCCGATCATCCTGGGCAAGAGCATCGACGGCGAGCTCATGGTCGGCGACCTCGCCAAGATGCCGCACCTCCTGGTCGCGGGTTCGACGGGATCGGGCAAGTCGGTATGCGTCAACACCCTCATCACCAGCCTGCTGTTCAAGTACCTGCCCACCGAACTGCGCTTCTTGATGATCGACCCCAAGATGGTTGAACTGACGCCGTACGACGGCATTCCGCACCTCGTGCGTGCGGTCGTGACGAATCCGGTGGACGCAGCCGGGGTGCTGCTCGGCGCGGTCGCCCACATGGAGCGGCGCTACAAGATGATGAGCCAGGTCGGGGCGAAGAACCTCGAGCAGTACAACGCCAAGATGCGCCAGGTGGGCGAGGTCGAGCTGCCGCACCTCGTGATCATCATTGACGAGCTCGCCGACCTGATGATCACCAGCCCCAAGGAGGTCGAGTCGGCCATCATGCGCCTCGCCCAGATGGCGCGCGCCACCGGGATGCACCTCGTGCTGGCGACCCAGCGGCCCAGCGTGGACATCCTGACCAGCCTCATCAAGGTGAACGTGCCTGCCCGCATCGCCTTCGCGGTGAGCAGCAGCCACGACTCGCGGACCATTCTGGACAGCGTGGGTGCCGAACGCCTGACCGGTCTGGGCGACATGCTGTTCTACCAGCCCGGCCTCGTCAAACCGCTGCGCCTCCAGGGACCGTACATCTCGGAAAACGAGTCGGCGCGCATCACCGAGGAACTGCGCCGGCAGGTCTTCGAGGACGACTTCGTGGAGGCCTACGGCACCGACTTCGACGGCGGTATCGAAGCCAGCGGTCCCAGCGTGGGCGGGTCCAACCTGGATTTCAGCGATCCGCTGCTGCGGCAGGCGGCCCAGATCTGCATCGAGGAAGGCCAGGGCAGCGTGTCGCGCCTGCAGCGCCGCCTGTCGGTGGGGCACGCGCGCGCCGGCAAGCTGATGGACCTGCTCGAAGCGATGGGTATCGTCTCCAAACATCAGGGCAGCAAACCGCGCGAGGTGCTGGTGGGTGAGGCGCAGCTTCCCGAGTTCTTCGGGCGCTGAAGTCGCCTCACGGCTCGTCATCATTTTCGCCGGTGGCTTTATGAGAAAGACATAAAGGCACCGGCGAAAGTCATTTACCAGTTCTGCGGCAATCCCCACCAAAGTTGCAATTTTGGGGCGGGTGGTGTCAATTGAGTGGCGCAGATTCAAAACAGTAAGTTCAATAGAAGAGGTGACGTTGATGAAAAAGCACACTGGCCTGATGACCCTGAGCCTGATGCTCGCCACGCCGGCCCTGGCGGGTGGTGCGGGCGCGCCCGTCAAAGCTCCCGCCGCGACCTGCCGCAGCATCGCGCAACTCGTGATGGCTGACCCCCAGCTCAGCACCCTGGCGACCGCGGTTCAGGCCGCCGGCCTGGGCGCGACCCTCAGCGGACCCGGCTCCTACACCGTGTTCGCCCCGACGAACGCGGCCTTCGCCAAAGTCCCCAGCGACCAGCTCGCCGGCCTGCTCAACGACCCGGACATGCTCAAGAGTGTGCTGCTGTACCACGTGGTCGGCGAGAAGGCCACGGCGGCCCAGATCCGCAGCGTGCGCGCCGGCACCACCGTGCAGGGCGCCGACATCGCCATCATGGTGAACGGCACGCGACTCATGGTGAACAACGCTACCGTCACCAAGGCCGACATCCAGGCATGTAACGGCATCGTCCACGTGATTGATACGGTGCTGATGCCCCCCATGGAAGCGGCGGCCCCGGCCCCCGCACCCGTGGCGGCGCCTGCGCCCGCTCCGGTCGCGGCCCCCGCTGCCGCTCCGGCGCCTGCTCCCGTGCCCGCGACGCCCGTCGTCATTCCCGCGCTGCCCCAGGGCGTGACTACGGCGCCCGCCCCGGTGGCTGCTCCGGCCGAAGCCCCTGCCGAAGCCCCCGTGGCCGAGGCTCCGGTGGAAGCGCCCGTAGTCGAGGCCCCCGCTGCCGACGCCCCGGCCGACACGGCCGAAACCGTCGTCGCCGCGAACACGGTCTATGACGTGCTGGCTGCCGACGACCGCTTCAGCACCCTGCGCGACCTGCTCAGCGACGCCGGCCTGACTGAAACGCTGACCACCGGTGACTACACCGTCTTCGCACCGACCAACGAGGCGTTCGACGCGCTGCCCGAAGGCGTCCTGACGGCTATCGCCAGCGATCCCGAAGCCCTGAAGCAGGTGCTGCTGTACCACGTCGTGCAGGGCCGCGTGACCGCCGAAGCGGCGCAGGCCGGCACCCTGAACACGGTGCAGAGCACGGCGCTCTCGCTGGGCTCGGCCACCCTGGGCGCGGCCGTCGAGAGCGACAACGGCGTCATCTTCCCGATCGATGCTGTGCTGCTGCCCGAAGGCTTCACCATTCCCAACCCGCCCGTGATCCCCGAAGGCACGACGCCGGCACCTGCCCCCGCGCCGGTTGCGGCGGCTACGACTACGGCGACCGCCACGGTCACGACCACTCCCGCTGCTCCAGCGGCGACGGCCACTACCGTCACCAACCCAGCGACTGCGACGGCCGGCACCTCGGCGGGCGGCGCGATCTCGGGTGGTACGTTGGCCCAGGCCCCTGCGGCGACCAGCGTCACGGCCCTGCTCAATAGCGACGCCCGGTTCAGCACCCTGCGTGACCTGCTGGTCAAGGCCGGACTGGCCGACATGCTCGCCAGCGGTGAGTACACCATCTTCGCGCCGACCAACGACGCCTTCGCCAAGCTGCCCCAGGCCACCCTGGACGCCGTGAACGCCGACCCGGCCAAGCTGCGCGCCGTTCTGCAGTACCACGTTGTGGCGGGCCGCCCCAGCACCGACGCCCTGATCACGCAGCAGCTCACGACTGCTGAAGGCACCACGGTGGCTGTGACCCGCAGCGCGGCCGGCCTGAGCATCGGCGGCATGGCGAGCACTCTCGACGGCGGCACGGCCGTCGTGGCGGGCAACAGCAACGTCTTCCCCATCGACACCGTCCTGATTCCCCCCAGCCTGCGCTGAGTCGGATCAACAAAAAGCTCCCATGCCTGAATTTCCAGGTATGGGGGATTTTTTCAGATGTGTCCGGTTCGATACCGACTATGCTCACGGTACGGCCAGATGAGTCCCACACGCTTCCACGTCTTGTCAGAGTTCACAGGAAGAAGGCCGCCTCCAGTTATCGGGGCGGCCTTCTGCTGGAATAGGGTGTTCAGGCGCGGGTGCGGTAGCGCTCCAGCAGCTCGGCCTGAAGCTCGGCGAAGGACACGGCCTTGCGTTCCTTGAGGCCCTCGGGGGTGCGCTCGCGGACGCTGACCGTGCGGTTTTCCTGTTCTTGGTTGCCCACGATGAGCATGACGGGAATCTTGCTCAGTTCGGCGGTGCGCACCTTGGCGTTCATGCGGTTGGACGTCTCGTCGACCTCGGCGCGCAGTCCGGCAGCGTGCAACTCGGCGCGCAGGTCCTGGGCGTAGGCGTTGAACTTGTCCGAGATCGGAATGATGACGATCTGCCGGGGCGCGAGCCACAGCGGGAAGTCCCCGCCGTAGTGCTCGATCAGGATGCCCGTGAAGCGCTCGATGCTGCCGAAGGGCGCGCGGTGGATCACGATGGGGCGGTGGGGCGCGCCGTCCTCGCCGGTGTAGGTCAGGTCGAAGCGCTCGGGCAGGTTGGGGTCCACCTGAATGGTCCCGAGCTGCCACTCGCGGCCCAGCACATCCTTGACCACGAAGTCCAGCTTGGGGCCGTAGAAGGCCGCGTCGCCCGGCTCGACCGAGTAAGGCAGGCCCACCTCATTCACCGCCTCGATGATCTGGCCCTCGGCCATCTCCCAGTAGCTGTCCTCGCCGACGTACTTCGAGTTCTCGGGGTCACGGGTACCCACGCGGAAGCGCACGTCGTTCATGCCGAAGGTACGCAGCACGAGCACCGTCAGGTCCAGCACACTCAGGAACTCGCTCTTGAGCTGATCCGGACGGCAGAAGATGTGGGCGTCATCCTGCGTGAAGCCGCGCACGCGGGTCAGGCCGTTGAGCTCGCCCGACTGCTCATAGCGGTATACCGTGCCGAACTCGGCCAGACGCACCGGCAGGTCGCGGTAGCTTCTGGGCTTGCTGGCGTAGATCCGCATGTGGTGCGGGCAGTTCATGGGCTTGAGCATGTACTCTTCGTCGTCCACCGTGATGGGCGAGAAGTTGGAGTCGGAGTAGTTCTGGTAGTGCCCCGAGGTCTTGTACAGCTCCAGGTTGCCGATGTTCGGCGTGATGACGCCCTGGTAGTCGCGCGCGAACTGCTGCTCCTTCATGAAGCGGGTCAGCTCCTCGCGCAGCACCGTGCCGTTGGGCAGCCACAGCGGCAGCCCCTTGCCCACCAGCGGGTCAATGGTGAAGAGCTCAAGCTCACGCCCCAGCTTGCGGTGGTCGCGCCGCTTGGCTTCCTCGAGGCGCTCCAGGTACTCGTCGAGTTCCTTCTGGGTGGCGAAGGCCACGCCATACACCCGCTGGAGGATCGGGTTGTTCTCGTTGCCGCGCCAGTACGCGCCCGAGGTGCTCGTGAGCTTGAAGGCGCCGGGCAGGCGGCCCGTGTTGGGGAAATGCGGCCCCCGGCACAGGTCCACGTAGTCGCCCTGCGTGTAGAAGGTGACCGGTTCGTCGTCGGGCAGGCCCGAGATCAGCTCGACCTTATAGGGGTCGTAGCCGAACTGTTCGAGCGCGGCAGCCTTGCCCACGTCCCGGCGCGTGATGTCCAGGCCGCGCGAGATGATGTCGCGCATGATCGCCTCGATCTGCGGCAGTTCCTCTTCCTTCAGGGGCTCGGGCAGGTCGAAGTCCTGGTAGAAGCCGTTCTCGATGGACGGCCCGACGCCGCGCTTCACGGCTTCGGCCGGGTAGCCCTTGGCGACGTAGTATTCGCCGACCGCCTGCGAGAGCGCGTGGCCCAGCGAGTGACGGAACAGCGGCGCGGCGTCGGCCGGGTTCTTCTTGGTGATCAGGGTGATGGCCGCGCCGTCAGGCAGCGACGTCATCAGGTCCATGAGGTCGCCGTTGGCGGTGGCCGCCACGGCGTCCTGCGCCAAGCGCGGGCCGATGGCCTGGGCGGCGTCGAGGGCGGTGGCCCCCTGGGCCAGTTCGAGTCGTTTTCCGTCGGGCAGGGTCACGTGCATGGGGGAACACTCCTTGAAAGCATGAAAAAAGCCCGGTCTGACCGTTCTCTGTGGCTGCGGAGCAGCACAACGCCTGAAAACCGTGCGTGGGTTCTCAGGCGCTGGGAGTTCGGGTCAGACTGGGCACAGCCGGATGTGGAGACCACGCGCGGCGCATCACCAGATTGGAGTGATGGGGCGCGTTCTTCATGGCCCCAGGATAGCGGTTCGGCGCGGAGCGGGCAAGGCGGCGCGCCAGAAGGCAGTTCTCAGCGCAGTTTGCTCACCTGACAGCCGCTGCTGGCACACTCACGCAGGCGGTCGTTCAGGAAATTCAGGCGCGTGGTCGTGAACTCCACCGCGCAGTCGGAGAACACCACGCTGCCGCGCTGCGGGTCCACGTCCACACAGTCGCGGTTGCGCTGCGCGAGCCACGCACGTTGGCCCTGGCGCAGAAGCTGCTGCCCGGCGGCGTTCAGGCGGCCCAGCAACTTCTGGTAGGCCACATTGAGTTCGTCGTCGGCACGCACGAGCACTTTGGCGTCGCAGTACACCCGGTCGAAGGACCCTTTCGGAGAGTTGCAGCTCTGCTGCGCATAGGCAGGCGCCCCCAGCGCGAGCAGAGGAAGCAGGGCGGCGGCGGGCCACAGGATTCTGGACATGGTCGGACCTCCTGCCTCTCATTTTAGGGTGCCGGTTCGTGCAGCGCCCATGAAAAACTGCTCCGGCCGTGCCGCTTCCGACTCCTCCGGGACGCCCTTGACCCGCTCCGACAGCACCTGGCGTTGTCAGGCCACAGACGTCACCGGCCCGTCTCTGGCTCTGGGGTTGTCGCCCCAGCGGTTGCGGCCCAGCACACTCCTCTGCGCGAGACTCACGGGAGTTACGATCAGACCAAACAGAAACAGTAGACCCGAGAAGACTCCGGCAGGCGTTCCCACGCTCAAGACGCAGGCCATCAGAAACGCCGCATAGCCCAGCAACCACCAGCCGCTGCGGCCCGTGTCATGCAAACGGCGCACCGTCACGGCCATGGTGGGCAGGGCTATCGCTACCATAAAAAGCCAATACAGCACGGTGCCGACGTTCAGCGACGGTCCCTGGACCTCGATGTCTGGACTCAGGTGACCAGCCAGACGGGCCAGCCCGAAACCCACCAACGCGTTGACGAGCACGAAGGGCCAGTATGCATGGCGGCGGGCACGACCCCCGAATTTGGCGTACTGGCGCAGGACGTTCAGATAGGCGTTCCTGCTCTTCTCCCTGCGGGGGGCGTCCGGTTGTCCGGCCAGCGGGAAAACCCTCCGGCTGCGCGCGGTCCTATCAGGCGTCCACCCCCACGATCTCGGCCACGTTACGCACGCCGTCGCGTTCCAGCAGGGCGTCTAGCCCCCGGTTGATCCGGCGCACCAGCCCGGGTCCCTCGTAGATCAGGGCGCTGTAGACCTCGACGAGGCTGGCCCCGGCCCGCAGCTTGGCGTAGGCGTCCTCTGCGGTGAAGATCCCCCCGACCCCGACCACCGGGACCTGGCCCCGGGTCAGGCGGTACGCCCCGCGAACGAGTTCGGTGCTGCGGGCCGTCAGGGGACGCCCGCTCAGACCCCCGGCCTGCTCGCGGTGCGGGTGGCTCAGGCCGTCACGCGCGAGGGTCGTGTTGCTCACGATCAACCCGTGTGCGCCGGCACCAAGCACCGCGCCCACGCTCGCCTCGAAATCGGCGGGGTGCAGGTCGGGCGCCAGCTTGACCAGCACGGGCGGGCGGCCCAGGCTGCGCACGCGCCCGGCTTCGACCTCGGCCACCACGGCGCAGACCAGCGCCCCCAGTTCGTCCGCCGCCTGAAGTGCTCGCAGGCCCGGCGTGTTGGGGCTACTGACGTTGATCACGAAGGCGTCGGCCACCGCCTGCACGGCCCGCACGCACTTCAGATAGTCCTCTGCGGCGGCCTCGTTGGGGGTGACCTTGTTCTTGCCGATGTTCACCCACACTGGCACCGGCCGCTGGCCCAGGCCTTCGAGCCGTGCCCCCAGGGCCTCTACTCCCCCGTTGTTGAACCCCATACGGTTGATGAGTGCTCCGTCCTGCGGGAGCCGGAACAGGCGGGGGCGGTCGTTGCCGGGCTGCGCGAGGGGCGTGACCGTTCCGACCTCCAGGAACCCGAAGCCCAGCGCGGCGAAGGCAGGCACGGCCACCCCGTTCTTGTCGAGACCCGCCGCCAGACCCAGCGGAGAGGCGTAGGTCTGTCCCCATATCTCCTGACGCAGTCGGGGCGCGGCAGGTGCGCTCAGGGGGCGGGCCAGGGCCGGCCAGCCCGGCACGGCCGACGCCAGCTCCAGGCCGCGCAGGGTGAGATGGTGGGCATCCTCGGCGTCCAGCCGGAACAGCGCGGGCCTGAGCAGATGGCGGTACATCCCTCGCAGGATAAGGCCTGAAGCCACAAAAAACCGCCCCGTGGAAGAGGCGGAGGCGCACCGGGCCCGGCGACCCAGAGAGGGAGGTCTCCGACCTAACGGCTCAGGGGCCCCGCGTACGATGGGTCGATCTGGACGAGTCGGGCGTGCTGGGCACGGTCACTCTCGGCAATCAGGTCAGCGAGGGTGGTGCCGCCCAGCACGTCGCGCAGGGCCGTATCCACCCGCTGCCACAGGTCCTGGGTGCCGCACACATTCTGGTTGTCGCAGACGTGGTCGTTCTCGACACACGACACTGGAGCAATGCTGCCTTCCATCGCCGTGACCACGTCGTAGGCGTTGATGTCGGCGGCCGGGCGCGCGAGGCGGTAGCCCCCATGCGCTCCGCGCACGCTGCGGATGAACCCCGCGCGGCGCAGGTTGCTGGCGATCTGCTCGAGGTAGTGCTGGCTGATGCCCTGGCGCTCGGCCACGTCCTTGAGCGGCACCGCCTCGTCGTCACGGCGGGCGATCTCGATCAGGGCTCGGAGGCCATACTGCGCTTTGGTCGACACCCACATAAGCCCAGTCTACCGGAGAAATCCCGGCAGAATGTGGGGAATTAAAGTCTTCTGTGGATTGGCGGCCCCCGTTGGAGCAGAACCCGCGACGGGAAGACTGCGATTAGATGGGTGGTAATCAGGGACTTGGATTATCTGGAAAGCATCAGCGCCCCGGCCGGGTCCCTTATACCCAATAGGATCACCCAGCACTGAGACTCGGTTCTGAACAAATAACCGGAATGGGTCAGAGCAGCGCGTAGAAGCCCACGTACATGACATCGGCGGCCTGCTGTACGGCCCGCTGCGTCGCCTCGAGCCGCGCGAGGTCGCCGCGCAGATGAGCGAGCATCCGGGCCTGTGCGCGCGTCTGCTCATCGTTCTCCGGATCAAGGGTACTCAGGAGCCCGACCACATCGGTCAGGTCACGTGACATCTCGCTGAACAGGCGGTCGAGCTCCGTCTGGCGGTCCAGCAGGCCGCGCAGGATGTCGGACACCGCGCGGCCCTCTACCGGCGGAACACGGGCGGCCTCCAGGACGGCCAGAACGTCCTGCAACTTTTGTTCTTGCTGGCCCAGAGTCATATGTCAACTTAACCCCTCCGGTGCGGCCCGGCGGGCCTGTCTAAAGATTTGTTCTGTTCGGCAGCCCCTAGAGCTCCGGCAAACAGGGGCCGGCCGCCGCACCTTTTCCAGTGGCTAACAGCAGGGGCGCGGCGCGTGCAGGGCGGGCAAACGCCCCCTGACCGTATGGTAGGCTCGGGAATATGAAGAACACGTTCGCCGTCACCATGACCCTGTTGGTGGCCCTGACTTTGGGGGGCTCCTTCCTGGGCTTCCGGAATGCCACCCACCACGAGGAAGCGGCGGCCGAGGGTCCGGCCAATCCCGGCGCGGCCAGCGCCCCCAGCGAAGAAGCCCCCAGCGCCCAGAGTGCCGCGACCGGTGAGGCCGGCGCTCCCGGCGCGCAGGGCGATGTCAAACAGGAGAACCAGGGCGGCACCCAGGGCGGCGCGAACGGGGCCGTGGCGGCCAGCGGCGGCGCCCAGAACGCGGGCAGCACCGCCCAGGGCAGCGCGGCCACCGACGGCACGAACAACGTCGGGTCCGACCAGGCCACCACCGACAACGCCGCCGGAGCCACCGGCCAGCCCAACGACGACAAGGCGGCGGCCCAGGCCGACACCAACGCGGCGGCGGCGACCGGCGACGCGGGCGCGGGGCAGCAGGTCTTCGCGGGCAACTGCGCGGGCTGTCACGGGCAGGAGGCGTCGGGCGGCATCGGCCCGGCCCTGAAGGGCGAACTGAACCCCGGCAACTGGACAGTCGAGCAGCTCACGACCACACTGCGTGAGGGCCGCGCCCCCAACAAGACGCTCGGGCAGGTCATGCCGCGCTTCACGTCAACGCAGGTCAGCGACCAGGACATCGCCAACCTGCACGCCTACTTCAAGTCCCTGGAATAGGTCCAGTCGGGCCTGCCCTCATGGCTTCGCCGCTTCTCTTGACCACCGCGCCGCTTCCGGCTGGCCCCGACCAGGGCTGGCCGGAGGCGGCGCCCGTTTCTGCGTCAGCCCTCGCCGTGGCGGGCGGTCTGCTCGCGCCTCACGACGGGGGGCCGGCCGCCGACCTGCGGGAGCAGCCGGAACGCTGGGCCCTGCTCCAGGTCATGAGCGGAGCACTACGGCGAGACGTGCCGATGCTGGCCTGGGGCAGCGGGGCCGCGCTGGTAGCCCGGGCACTGGGGGCGCGGGTGCATGCGGGCCGTCCCGACTGGACAGACTGGGCTGAACCACCCACCGGGGCCAGGGTCCACACCTGGGTCAGCCATGCCGGGGACCGCCGTGCCCTGCACTGGGAGGTCGAGCGCGTGACGGCCTGGGCAGGAACCCAGCTCCCGCCCGCGCTGCTGGCAGCCTTCCTGGCACGGCTGGACACCCAGCGCTCGCGCCGCCCAGCCTCACCGCTGGAGGCCGTCGGTGGCGAGGCCGCCCTGCGGGCCGTGCTGTCCGACTTCTACGCCCGCGCGGCACTCGACCCGCTGCTGGGGCCGGTCTTCGCGGCGCATGTGGGCGATTGGCCCGCGCATCTGGACCATGTGACCGCCTTCTGGGTCACGATGCTGGGCGGGACCGGAGCAGACGGCGGTCCAACCTGGCGCGGCAACCTGAACACAGTCCACACCGGGCTGGGCATTCGCGCCGAGCATCTGGCGCGCTGGCTCGTGCTGTTCGGGGAGGCGGCGCACGCGCACCTGCCGACCGAGGCCGCTGAGCTGCTCACGGCCCGCGCCGGGGCGATGGGGGCGCGGCTGGGGGCCGCTGGCCGGCGTTCCTGAAGCCGAACCCGCGCAGGGCGTGCAACCCTCTCCCACCGGGGCGCGTAGTGTGCAGGGTATGGCCCTCAACATTCCCTTCCGCAAGGACGACTCGCTGCCCGGCGGCGTGACCCACCCCACCTGGGTCGTGCTGGACCTGACCGGCGCGTATCCCGAGCGCCAGCCCACGCAGCCCATTCAGGCCCTGCTCAACCGCACCGAGACGGTCGAGGCTCTGGCCGCCCGCGCCGAGAAGCTGCGCCGCGCCGATTGGCTGCACGGCGTCCTCGTGCGCTTCGGCGAGTTCTCGGCCAGCCCGGCGACCGCCCACGCCGTCCGGGGCATCCTGGAGCGGCTCTCGGCCGACAAGCGGGTCGTGGCCTATGTGCCGCAGCTCACCATGACCGCCCTGATCGCGGCGAGCGGCGCGCGTGAGATCGTCGCGCCCGAGTCGGCCGACGTGATGCTCTCAGGCTTCGGGATCGAGCAGACCTTCCTGGGCGCGTTCCTGAAAAAGCACGGCATCGAGTTCGAGAACCTGCGGATCAAGGAATACAAGGCGGCCCTGACCCGGTTTTCGCAGGACCACATGGACGACGCCAACCGCGAGCAGCTTCAGGCCTACGTGGACGGCCTGGAGAGTGCCTGGGCCGCCGACCTCGCCCGCGCGCGCGGCGTGAGCGAGGACGTCGCCCGCGCGTGGCTCGACGACGACCTGACCTCCGCCCAGGCGGCGCTGGAAGCGGGCCTCATCACGAAGGTCGCCTACGAGGACGAGCTCATCGGCCCCGGCACACGGCCGGTCGCGGCGGTGCTCGACCTCCTGATGCCACACAAGCCCGCCAACGCCAAAGCTGGCCGGATTGCCGTCGTCCCGGTAATCGGCAGCATCGTGACCGGCAAGAGCAAGCGCAACCCGCTGCCCCTGCCGCTGGTGGGCGGCCCGATGGCGGGGTCGGACACGGTGGTCGCGTCGCTGCGGCGCGCCAAGGACGACAAGACCACCAAGGCCATCGTCGTGTACGTGAACAGCGGCGGCGGTTCGGCCCTCGCCAGCGACCTGATGTGGCGCGAGATCGCCACGAGCGAGAAGCCGGTGGTCGTCGTGATGGGCGAGTACGCCGCGAGCGGCGGCTACTACCTCGCCACCCACGCACGGCACATCGTGGCCTCGCCGTACACCCTGACCGGCAGTATCGGCGTGGTGACGGGCAAGCCGGTGTTACAGGAATTCAACGCCCGCCAGGGCTTCAAGCCCGAGGGGGTGGGCCGTCCCCGCGCCCTGAAATACAGCGGCGCACGGCCCTTCAGCGCCGAGGAACGTGCCCAGATCGAGCGCGGCATCGAGGAGGTCTACGACCGCTTCACCAGCCGCGTGGCCGAGGGCCGCAAGCTCACTCAGGCGCGCGTGAACGAGATCGGCCGCGGGCGCATCTGGACCGGGCACGACGCCCTGGGTCTGGGTCTGGTCGATGAACTGGGTGACCTGCACACCGGCCTTCAGCGCGCCGCCGAGTTCGCCGGCCTCTCCTACGACGCGCCTGTGTGGAATGCCGCACCCAAAAATAGCGGTCCCTTCCCCGAGTTCGTGCAGGAGGCGGGGCAGGCGGCGTCGCTGGGCGCAGCGCTCGGCGTGTGGCCCTTCGGCCGCGAGCGCGTGCTGACCTGGCTGGACCAGGACATCCGGGTGCGCTGAATTTCTGGGGGCCTGAAGAGAGTCCTTCAGGCCCCCAGCCTCTGCCGTACCGGCAGATACCCTACTGCGCCTCCATCACGGCCACATAGGCGCCGATCTGCCTGCGGATCACGTCCAGGCTGCCCTCCCAGAACTCGGGAGCGTGCAGGTCTATCCCGAAGCGGGCTGCGAGCGTCAAGGGGTCAGCCAGACCGGTCGCCGAGAGCAGGTCGTCGTAGCGGCGCTGGAAGCTGGCCACGTCGCCGGCCTGCCGGGTCTGTTCGTACTGGGCGTACAGCCCCAGCCCGAATAGCAGCCCGAAGGTATAGGGGTAGTTGTAGAAGCCCAGGCTGTAGTAGTGCGGCTTGACGGCCCACATGTAGGGGTGCAGGGTCGCCAGAGCGTCGCCGTAGGTCTCCCGCTGCGCGCCGGTCATGAGGTCACACAGCTCCTGCGGGGTCAGGTCGCGCTCCTCACGCTTCGCGAACACTGCACGCTCGAACAGGAAGCGGCTGTGAATGTCCACGACGACCTGCGCGTGTCCCAGCAGCTGGGTTTCGAGGACGTACAGGCGCTCGGCCCCAGTCGCCGTCTTCAGCGCCGCGTTCTGGATGATCGTCTCGCAGAAGATCGAGGCGGTTTCGGCCAGCGTCATGGGCGTCTCACGTTGCAGGGGCGTGCGCTCCGCCTTGACGAGGTTGTGGTACCCGTGCCCGAGTTCGTGCGCCAGGGTCGAGACGCTGTCGAGGCTGGGGCTATGGTTCATCAGGATACGGCTGGCGTCGCCCGCCCAGCCCATGCAGAACGCCCCGCCCCGCTTGCCGTCGCGCGGCCCGGCATCCACCCAGTCCTCGCGGAAGGCTCGCGCGGCGAAGTCGCCTAGGCGGTCGCTGTAGCCCCGAAACTGCTCCTGCACGAACTCGGCCCCAGCCGCGTAGGTCCATTCGGTCTGCGACTCGCCCAGCGGCGCGAACAGGTCCCACCAGTCGAGCTGCGCCTTGCCCAGCGCCCGCGCCTTGGCTGCGAAGTACCGCCGGAAGTCGGGCAGTGACCGCACGACCGCGCCCTGCATGGCCTCCAGCGTTTCACGGTCGATGCCGTGGGTGACCAGGCTGGGGGCCACCGCGTCGGCGTAGCCCCGGCGGCGGGCCAGGGTGCCCTCCTCGCCCTTGACGCCGTTCAGGGCGGCGGCGCAGACGAGTTCGGCGTCCTGCCACACTCCCAGCTCGGCCTCGTAGGCCCCGCGGCGCACCGCCTCGTCGGGGTCGGTTGCCAGGGCGCGCAGGGCGGTCACGGGCAGCCGCTCGCCCCGGTACTCGCCCGAGAGCTGGCTGGTGTAGTTGCCGTGCAGCTTGCTCCAGCCGCCCGCGCCGCTGGGCCGCAGCCGCGCGGCGAGGTCCTCCTCGGGCGGAGTCATCTGGTGCCGGGCGAGCTCCACACTGCGCCGCAGGAAATACGTGTGGTCGCGGGCCACCGCCGAGGCGGCCAGCAACCGGTCCAGACCCGGGTCGTCCAGGCCGCCCAGCCACGCGGTCAGGCGCGAGCGCAGCGGCCCCAGCGGCAGCGCCAGGGTGGTCAGCTCGCCCATCTTCTGCTGGGCCAGGGCGTCGCGGCTGTCGGTCGAGGTGAAGGCGTTGACATAGACCCGCACTGCCCCCAGCCGCAGCGAGAGGCTGTTCAGACCGTTCAGCACGGTGTCCAGCGCGTCCGGCGTCACCTCGCCGCCCTGGCGTACATTCAGGTGGTCAAAGGCCGCTTCCAGCGCCCCCACGTCCGCACGCAGCCCGGTGAGGTCGGCGGCGAGCTCCGGGGCGTCCAGACCGGAGTACAGATCGTCGGTGCGCCAGCGGGGCATCTCCTGGGCCATAGTCATGCCGGCGAGTGTAGGGCAGGCCCAGGGGGCGGGGGTCAGCAGTTCAGGACGCGGCGGGTTGTCCGGCAGGGCTCAGCGGCTCAGCCAGAAGCCCCACAGCACCGCGCCCAGACTCAGGAGGGCAACCGCGGCGAACAGGGCCGCGACCAAGACCCAGGGCACCTTGCCCTTCACGGCCTCAACTGCGTGTGGCGGGCGCAGCGGGAGCACTGCCCAGCACCAGCACTTCGAGCCGCTCGGCCACGTTCACGAGGTGGTCGCCCAGCCGCTCGAGGTTGCGGGCCATGCGACTGGCGGTCAGGGCGACGTCCACATCCTCCGGGCGCTCGACGAGCCGGGTGAGGCTGGCGCGCTGCATCTGCTCGTACAGGGCGTCCACCTGCTCGAAATCGATGACCATGACCTCGCGGGCCGCCGCCACGTCGCGCTCGGCGAAGGCGTAGGCAAGGCGCTCGACCATTACCGACAGCAGCCGGATCAGGGGGAGCACGTCCTGCAAGGTGGCGCTGCGGGCGCGCGGCGCGAAGGTCTCGAGGTCGCGCGCCACCGAAAAGGCGTAGTCGCCCACCCGCTCCAGGTTGGTCAGGCTCCGGAACACCATGAGGTAGAAGGCGAGGTCGCCGTGCGCGCAGCCGGAAAAGGCCGCCAGGCACGCTTCCTCGATCTCGCGTTCCAGGGCGTCGGTCTCACGCTCCAGCACCTTGGCGCGCGCCCCCAGCCCCGAGAACTCGGCGCGGGCATTGGCGTCACGCACCGCGTCGAGCTGCTCGAGGGTGATGCTCAGCATCCGCAGGAACCGCCCCGTGACAAAGGGGCGGTCGCCCTGCACCTCTGCCGTCGCCAGGTCCGTCATGCCGCTCAATATCTCACCTTCATGTGACGGGGAGGTCAGCGTGGCCTCACCTTAGGATGACCTATGGCTTACAAACTGATCGACTATGGGGGGCAGGGCTTCGTGGTGATGGGCGCGGCCGAATTCCGGCGCTGGCAGGAGCATCTCGAACGCCGCTTCGACGACAGCGGCGACGCCGGGCACGCCCACCTGCACGTGCACGTCGCCGGCGAGGACCGACGCTACCCCGACGTGGACACCTACCTGGCCGAGTTCAAGGTGCGCGACATCACCGAGGCCGACGCGCAGGCTCTCGCCCGGCTGTTTCCGGTCGACCATGACGCCCACGGGGCGTGGTACGGGCAGCACGAGATCTTCCAGCCCTTCGCGGGCAAGTGAACGGCACAGGGTAACGGGCTAAACGCAGGCCGCCCCCGGTCACACGGACCCAGGGGCGGCCTGCGGCTGGAGCTGGGCTCAGCCGAAGCGGCCGGTCACGTACGCTTCGGTGCGCTCGTCACGCGGCGTCTGGAAGATCTGGGCCGTCTGCCCGTGCTCGACGAGGTCGCCGTTCAGGAAAAACGAGGTCGTGTCGCTCACACGCGCGGCCTGGTGCATGTTGTGGGTCACGATGACGATGGTCGTGACCTTCTTCAGGTCGCTCATCAGGTCCTCGATCTTGGCAGTGCTGGCCGGGTCGAGCGCCGAGGTCGGTTCGTCCATGAGCAGGATCTCGGGTTCGACTGCCAGCGCGCGGGCGATGCACAGCCGCTGCTGCTGCCCGCCCGAGAGGCCGGTGGCCGGGGTCTTGAGGCGGTCTTTGACCTCTTCCCACAGGGCGGCCCCGCGCAGCGAGCGCTCGGCGATCTCCATCAGCTTCTTGCCGTCGCGCATCCCCGCGAGCTTGAGACCCGAGACCACGTTGTCGAACACGCTCATGGTCGGAAAGGGATTGGGCTTCTGGAACACCATCCCCACGCGGCGGCGCATGTTCACCGGGTCCACGCCGGGGCTGTAGATGTTCTCGCCGTCGAGCAGGATGGTGCCGGTCACGCGGGCGCCGGGCGTCAGGTCGTGCATCCGGTTGATGGCGCGCAGGAAGGTGGTCTTGCCGCACCCCGAGGGGCCGATCAGGGCATTCACGCTGCCCTGGGTCACGTTGAGGTTAACGTTCTTCACGGCCTGTTTTTCGCCGTAGAAGATGTTTACGTCCTGGGCACTGAGCAGATGGGTCATGGCGTCTCCGTTTATTTGCGGCGCCCGAAGCGCCGGGCGAGCAGGCTGGTGGCGAAGATGAGCAGGATAAGCAGCAGCGCGCCGGCCTTCGCCATGCGCTGGTTCTCGTCGTAGGCGCTCGTGGCGCCGCGGTAGATCTCCAGGGGCAACGCGCTCATGGGCTTGGTCGGGTCCGCGTTCACGAGGTTGTTCCCGAAGGCCGTGAACAGCAGGGGCGCCGCTTCTCCGGCCACACGCGCCAGGGCCAACATGACCCCGGTGATGATGCCCCCGGCGGCGGCGGGCAGCACGATCTTGAGGGTTACGAGCCACTTGGGCAGGCCCAGCGCCAGCCCGGCCTCGCGCACGGTCTGGGGCACGAGCTTGAGGACTTCCTCACTGGTGCGCACCACGATGGGAATCATCAGGAAGCCCAGCGCCAGCGCGCCTGCCAGGCCCGAGAACCCGAAGCGCAGCACGATCAGGCCGTAGGCGACCAGACCCATCACGATGGCCGGAATGCCTGCCAGCACGTCGCTGATCATGCGGATGGAAGGCATCAGGGGGTGGCGTGGGTACTCGGCCAGGAAGATGCCGCCAGCCACGCCCACACCCACGCCGATCACCGAGGCCATCGCCAGCATCTCCAGACTGCCCAGGATGGCGTTCAGGAGCCCGCCGCCCGTCTCGCCTTCGGGAGCCGGCACCTTGGTGAAGAAGTCGAGGTTCATGGCGCCCAGACCTTCCCGCAGCAGGTACGCGAAGATCAGGATGAGGGGCGCGACTACGATCAAGGTGGCGAGCAGGATCAGGCCGCCCATAAACATGTTGCGGGCGCGGCGGGCCGGCGAGAGGCCAACTCTGCGGCTCGCCGTCAGGGTGCTGACCCCCATCACTGGATCCCCTTGGGCGTCAGCCGGGCGATGATCAACCGGGCGACGTAGTTCACGACCACACTCAGGAAGAACAGGGTCAGGCCCAGGGTCACGACGCTGGAGCGGTGCAGCAGTTCCTGCGCGTCCCCGAACTGATTGGCGATGACCGAGGCCATCGTCGAGGCGTTACCCCAGATGCTGCGGATCACGTCCTGGCTGTCGCCGATGACCATCGCCACGGCGAGCGTCTCGCCCAGGGCCCGGCCCAGCGCCAGGATGACGCCGCCCATGATGCCCGCGCGGGCGTAGGGCAAAATCGCGCGCGAGATGACTTCCCACTTCGTCGCCCCCAGGGCGTACATCGCCTCGCGCTGTTCGGCGGGCACCAGCCGGATCACGTCGCGCGCCACGCTGGCGGTGTAGGGGAGGATCATGACGGTCAGGATGATGACGGCCAGCGCCAGGCCGCGTCCCGCGCCGCTGTTGGGCACGAAGAAGCACTGCAGCGTGGTGTGGTTGTCGGCCCACAACGCGGCGCACTTGGTGTAGAGCGCCAGACGCTCGGGGTACTCGGGGCTGAAGAAGGTGGTCTGCCAGCGGGCCAGGACAGGCGCGATGACGAACAGCGCCCACAGGCCGTACACGACGCTGGGCACGGCGGCGAGCAGCTCGATAAGGTAGCCGACCGGATCGGCCAGCCACTTGGGCGCGTACTCCGACACGAACAGGGCGCTGGCGATGGCCAGGGGCACGCTGATCACGAGCGCGACGAGGCTGGTGATCAGCGTGCCGGCGATCATGGCGGCCGCGCCGTACTGCCCGCTCACCGGGTTCCAGGTGCGCTGGGTGAAGAACTCTACCCCAATACGCGACAGGGCCGGCCAGGACTCGCGGCCGAGCTGATAGATGCTCAGCACGAACACGAGGACGATCACGGCGGCGAGCAGCAAGATGACCCACTCGAACGTCCGGTCGCTGCTACTCGACAGGCGGGCGGGGGTGGACGGTCTTCGGACTGGTTCAATCATGGTGTCATGACCCTCCGGGTCGGGTTCCTCACAGTTCACCGGGCGAACGTCAGCACACGGTCAGCCGCGGGGCAGGAGAACGGAAAACGGGCGGCCCCACCTCGGAGGCCGCCCAGTGGACGTTCGGAATTGGTGTGCGCTCAGGTGGGGGGAGGCCGGCAGACGCCTGATTTCGGCGCTGCGGCCTGCCCACACTGCGGAGCCTGGGGGAAGGCTTCCCCCGCGGCCTCAGAGCTTCTTGCCGCCGTAGGTCATCGAGTTGATGATGGTCTTGGCCTTGTTGGCGACCGCCGAGGGCAGCTTGGCGTAGTCGAGGGGCTCGTTGTACCCCTGGCCGGTCGTAACCATCCAGGTCAGCATCTTCTGGAGGGCTTCGCCCTGGGCTTCGGTACGGGTACCGTACTTCTGGTCCTGGTAGAAGATGACGTAGGTAAAGCTGGCGATGGGGTAGGCGTCGGCGTTGGCGCTGTTGGTCAGGCTGACGCGGGTGTCGGCCGGGATGACCACGCCGTTGGCAGCCAGGGCGGCGGGGCCGTTGTCGGCCAGCACGAACTTGCCGGCGCGGTTCTTCACGCTGCCGAAGGGCAGCTTGTTCTGCTTGGCGTACACCAGTTCGACGTAGCCGATGGCGCCGGGGGTGCTCTTGACCACGCCCGCCACGCCGTCGTTGCCCTTGGCGCCGGTGCCGACCGGCCACGACAGGCTGTTGCCCACGCCGACCTTGGTCTTCCACTCGCTGCTGACCTTGCTCAGGTAGTCCGAGAACACGTAGGTCGTGCCCGAGCCGTCGCTGCGGCGCGCCACCGTGATGGGCAGGGGGGGAATGGTCACGCCGGGGTTGAGCTTGGCGATGGCGGCGTCGTTCCAGGTCTTGATCTTGCCGAGGTAGATGTTGGCGAGGGTGGGACCGTCGAACTTCAGGGCCGTGGTCACGCCGGGCAGGTTGTAGGCGGGCACCACGGCGCCGATGGCCGTAGGTACGTGCAGCAGCTTGGCGGGCGCAGCCTTCATCGACTCGTCGCTCATGGGATTATCGCTGCCCGCGAAGTCCACGGTGCGCTCGGTGATCTGCTTCTGGCCAGCGCCGCTGCCCACCGACTGGTAGTTCACGTTGACGCCCTGCGCCGACTTGTACTCGGCGAACATCTTGCTGTACAGCGGGTAGGGGAAGCTCGCACCCGCGCCGGTCAGACTGCTCTGTGCCGAAGCGGTGCCGACCGTCGTGACGAGGGCCAGGCTCAGGAGGAAGCTCTTCTTCATGGCTGACAGAATGGGGGCCGTGTGTCAGCCCGGCGTCACTGCCGTGTCAGGGAATGGTCAGCGCCGGAAGGGCACCTGGGGTGCGGCATACCGGAATTTAGGTCGGCTTAACCTTTCGGGCCGCTTTCCTGGCAACATGGTCAGGTGAACGACCCCCAGACTGCCTCCCCTGGTGCGCCGCCGCCCGCCCTGCGCCTGCGCGCCATCACCAAGCGCTTTCCGGGCGTGGTCGCCAACGACTCGGTGGACCTGACCGTCCACGCGGGCGAGGTGCTGGCCCTGCTGGGCGAGAACGGCGCGGGCAAGAGCACCCTGATCTCGATCCTGTACGGCCTGTACCAGCCCGACGAGGGTACGGTCGAACTCGCGGGCCAGCCGGTCCGCATCGGCAGCCCGGCGCAGGCACGCCAGCTGGGCATCGGGCTGGTGCCGCAGCACCCGCTTCTGGTCTCGCGCCACACCGTCGCCGAGAATCTGGCGCTGGGCGGGGGTGCGGGCCTCTTTCCGGCGCGGGGCGTGGCCGGGCGCATCCGCGAGTTGTCGGCGCGCTACGGGCTGGAGGTGGACCCCGGCGCGCGTGTGGCCGACCTCTCGCCCGGCGAGAAGCAGCGGGTGGAGATCGTGCGGGCACTGCTGGGCGGGGCGCGGGTCCTGATTCTGGACGAGCCGACCTCGGTCCTGACCCCGCAGGAGGCCGAAGGGCTGTTCCGGGTGATGCGCGAACTCAGGGCCGACGGTCGCAGCCTCATCTTCATCTCTCACAAGCTCGGCGAGGTGCTGGCGGTCGCCGACCGCGTGACCGTACTGCGACGGGGCAAGGTGGTGGGCGGCGTCCCCACGGCCAGGGCCACCCGCGAGAGCCTCGCGGAACTCATGGTGGGCCGCAGCGTGGACTTCACGCGTAAGCGCGGCGCGGCGCCCGGCGAGCCGGAGACCCTGCTGAGCGTGCGCGACCTGCGCGCCGGCGGCTCGCGCGGCCTGCCTGCCCTGCGCGGGGTGAGTTTCGAGCTGCGCCGGGGCGAGGTGCTGGGCGTGGCAGGCATCGCGGGCAACGGCCAGAGCGAACTCGTCGAGGTGCTCGCGGGCCTGCATCCGGCAACCGGCGAGGCCGTGCTCGACGGCCAGCCTCTGAGCGGCGGCGCCGACGAGCGCTTTCGCCGGGGCGTGGCGCACATTCCCGAGGACCGCATCCACAGTGGCACGGTCCCGAGCATGACGGTCGCCGACAACCTCGCCCTGCGCGCCTATGACCGCGCGCCCCTCGCCCGCGGGCTGGCCCGCGACCTGGGCGCAGTGGACGCGGCCGCGCGCCGCGACGTGGAGGCCTACAACGTCGCCACGCCCGGCATCCACACCCAGAGCCGGCTGCTGAGCGGCGGCAACATCCAGAAGCTGATCCTAGCGCGCGAACTGGCCGGGTCGCCCAAGCTGATCCTGGCGGTGCACCCGACCTACGGGCTGGACATCGGCGCGACCGACCAGGTCCACCGCGCCCTGCTGGAACGCACCGCCTCGGGCGCGGGCGTGCTGCTCGTCAGCGAGGACCTCGACGAACTGCTCAGCCTGTCCGACCGCGTGGCGGTGATGGTCGGCGGCCTGTTGCAGGGCCCCTTTCCGGTGGCGGAGGTCACGCGCGAGTCGCTGGGCCTGCTGATGGGCGGCGCGCACCCGCACAGCCTGCCGGGCGCGGCACAGGGTGAAGTGGCCACCGGAGGTCTGGCGTGAGGTTCGTGCCGCTTTCCTCTCCCCCACCGGGCCGCGCGGCCCTCGTCACGCTGGCGTCGGTCGCCGTGGCGCTGGCCCTGTGCGCGCTGATCTTCGTGTTCTACGGCGTCTCGCCCGCCGAGGTCTACTCGACCATGCTGCGCGGCACGCTGGCCGACCCCACCGGTCTGGCCGAGGTCGGGCGGCGCACCATTCCGCTGCTGCTGGTCGGGGCGGGGCTGTCGCTGGCCTTCCGGGCACAGTTCTTCAACATCGGCGCCGAGGGCCAGCTACTGCTGGGGGCCGTGTTCGCGGCGGGCACGGCGCTGTTCGTGCCGCTGCCAGGGCCGCTCATGCTGCCGGCCGTGTTCGTGATGGGCTTTCTCGGCGGCGGGCTGTGGGCCTTGATCGCCGCGTGGCTGCGCCGCCTGAACGTCAACGAGATCCTCTCCACCCTGATGCTCAACTACATCGCCGTGGCGGTCGTGACCTACCTGATCGCCGGCCCCTGGAAGGGCAAGGACGTGCGCGGCTACATCTACACCGATACCTTCCCGGGGGCCGCCAACCTGCCGGTACTGGGCGGCACCCAGGTCCACTGGCCCACGCTGGCGCTGGGCGTGGTGCTGGCGCTGGGGCTGCAGTGGCTGCTGTCGCGCTCGACGTTCGGCTACGCGCTGCGTGTGGTCGGTGAGAACCCCGGCGCGGCGCGCTACGCGGGCCTGAGCACGGCGCGGATCGTGACCGTGGTCGCGCTGCTCACCGGCGGGCTGGCCGGCCTGGCCGGCGCGGGCGAGGTGGCGGGCATTCACCACCGCCTGCTCGAAGCGGGCCAGATCAGCCTGGGCTACGGCTTCACGGCCGTGATCGTGGCGTGGCTGGCGCGCGGCAACCCGGCCCTGTGCCTGATCACCGCGCCGGTGATGGCCATCATCCTGGCGGGGGGCGACCTGCTCAAGATCGACCTGAACATGCCCTTCCGGGTGGTGGACGTGTTCTCGGGCGTCATCCTGCTGTGCCTGATCGCCTCGGAGGTCTTCGTGCGCCACCGCGTGCAGTGGAGCCGGGCGTGAGGGACTTTTTCTTTTCGGAGGTCGTGCGTGGATAACGTCTTTGTCGAAGCCCTGGTGCGGGCGCTGGCCGTCGGCACGCCGCTGCTGCTCGCCTGTCTGGGCGCCGTGATCAACGAGCGCGCGGGCATCGTGAATCTGGGTGTCGAGGGCATGATGGCCGTCGGAGCACTGGCCGCCTTCGCAGTCGCCTCGGCCTCGCCAGACGCGAACCTATGGCTGGCCGTGGGCGCGGCGATGCTGGCGGGCGCGGCCCTCTCGGCGCTCCATGCGTTTGCCACGGTCACCCTGCGCGCCAACCAGTTCGTCAGTGGGCTGGCCCTGGCCCTGCTGGGCACCGGGGCGGCGGGCCTGCTCGGCAAGCGCTACGAGGGCCTGCCCCTGTTCAACAAGGTGCCCGACTGGACGCTGGGCGGCCTGACGATCAGCCCGTTCACAGTTCCGGCGCTGCTCCTGGCCCTGGGGCTGGCCTTCTTCCTGAACTCGACCCGGCCGGGCCTGACCCTGCGCTCGGTGGGCGAGAACCCGGCGGCGGCCGACGTGCTGGGCGTGAACGTGGGCCTGATCCGGGTGCTGGCCGTGCTGGCCGGGGGCGCTCTGGCGGGGCTGGCCGGCGCCTTCCTGGCGCTGTCGTACCGCGCGTCCTGGGCCGACAACATGACGGCGGGCCTGGGCTGGATCGCAGTCGCGCTCGTCATCTTCGTGGGCTGGCGGCCACTGCGGGCAGTGTGGGGTTCGCTGTTTTTCGGCGTGCTGTACTACCTCCAGTTCCGGCTTCAGGGCAACAGCCCGGTGCCGCCCGAGGTCTTCAGCGCCATGCCGTTCGTGCTCGTGCTCGTGGTTCTCGCCGTCGCGGGACGGCGCGGGCAGCAGGGTGACGCGCCCGCCGCGCTGGGCATCCCCTACCTGCGCGGCGAGCGTTAGGCGACAGGCGGCGCAAAACAGGGTCTTCCAGGTCGCCAGCACTGGATTTTCCGGCCGATTGTCCAGATTCGGCAGGGCAATCGGCCAAAAATAAAGCTAGACTTGATCCAGAACTCATCTTCACGATCCCGGAGAAGCCATGAAGAAACTGCTGATGAATACGATGTCCCTCTCGCTGGTGCTGCTGAGCACCGCCGTCAGTCCCGCCGCGCAGGCGCAGGGGACGGCCGGCGGCAAGCTCAAGGCCTGTTTCATCTATGTTGGGCCGGTGGGCGACATCGGCTGGAGCTACGCACACGACGTGGCCCGCAAGAACGCCGAGAAGGCGCTGCCCTGGCTGGAGACCAAGTACGTCGAGAGCGTGCCCGAGGGCCAGGCGACCCCGGTCATCGACCGCCTCGTCAAGGACAACTGCCAAGTCATCTTCACGACCTCCTTCGGCTTTATGGACCAGACCCTTGACGCCGCCAAGAAGTACCCCAACGTGATCTTCGCGCACGCCAGCGGCTTCAAGCGGGCGCCCAACATGGCGACCTACATGGCCGACTTCTACCAGCTCTACTACCTCAACGGCATGATGGCCGCCGCGATCAGCAAGACCGGCAAGCTGGGCTATGTGGGCGCCTTCCCGGTGCCCGAGGTCAAGCGCCACATGAGCGCCTTCGCGCTGGGCGCGCGCGCCGTGAACCCCCGCGCCACCGTGAACGTCAAGTGGATCAACGCCTGGGTGGACCCGAACAAGGCCCGCGAGGCCGCCGAGGCCCTCATCGGCGAGGGCGCCGACGCCCTGGCCTTCACCGAGGACACTGCGAGCGTGGTCCAGACGGCCGCCGCACGCAAGATTCCCTCCTTCGCGCACTACTCGTCCATGTACAAGTTCGCCCCCGATTACGTGGTCAGTGGGCAGCTCGTGCACTGGGACAAGATCTACATCGACTTCCTGACCAAGGTCCACACCGGCACCTATACCGCCAAGAACCTTCAGAAGGTGGACTACTGGAACCTGATGCGCGGCGGCGGCGTCGAGCTGGGCAGCCAGGACGGCATAGCGATCAATCCCAAGTGGGTCCCGGCCCTCAAGGCCGCCAAGATGACCGTGAACGGCAAGCAGGTCAGCGTCTACGACCGCGTCATGGCCCTCAAGGCCGACATGGAAAAGGGCGGCAAGTTCGACCCCTTCACCGGCCCCATCAAGGACCGCAACGGCGTGACGCGCGTCCCCAGCGGCAAGGTCATGAGCGTCGGCGACCTGAACAACATGAGCTGGGTCGCGCCCGGCATCGTGGGTCAGGTGGCCGACGAGCCGAAGAAGTAAGCCCAGAGACAAGACCGGGTGACACGAGAGGAGGCCCGCCAGCAATACCAGGCGGGCCTCCCCTCGTGTCGCCCGGTTCTCAGTCGGCCGCGTCTCCCTGGGCGTACTGCAGGCGGTGCAGGCGCGAGTAGTAGCCGCCCTTGGCAAGTAGTTCGGCGTGGCTGCCCTGCTCGACGATGCGGCCCTTGCGCATCACCACGATGCGGTCGCAGCCCTCGATGGTCGAGAGGCGGTGGGCGATGATGATGCTCGTGCGCCCGCGCATGACCTTCTGCAACGCTTCCTGGATGCGCAGCTCGGTCTCGGTGTCCACGTTGGCAGTCGCCTCGTCGAGCACGAGCAGGATGTCCGGGTTCTGGATGAGCGCGCGGGCGAAGGCCAGCAGCTGCTTTTGCCCGGTCGACAGGGTCGCGCCGCGCTCGCGCACCTCGGTCTGGTAGCCCTGCTCCAGCGAGAGGATGTAGTCGTGGACGCCGACGTACTTGCAGGCCTCGACCACCCGGTCGTGCGGAATCTCGGCGTTGTTCAGGGTCAGGTTGCTCTCGATGGTGCCCGCGAACAGGAACACGTCCTGGAGGACCACGCCCACGTGCCGGCGAAGGTCGTCCTGGGCCAGGTCGCGCACGTCGGTGCCGTCCACCCGCACCGCGCCGCGCTGCACGTCGTAGAAGCGGCTCACTAGGGCCGTCACGCTGGTCTTGCCCGCGCCGGTCGCGCCCACGAGGGCCACGCTCTCGCCGGGCTGGATGTGCAGGTCGAACCCGCGCAGGATCCAGCGGTCGTCGGTGTCGGGCGCGCTGCCCTGCACCTCGCCGTTGTAGGCGAACCATACGCCGTCGAAGTCCACCCGGCCCTCGAAGTTCTTCAGCGGCTGCGCGCCGGGCTTGTCGGCGATCTCGACCTCGGTGTCCAGCACCCCGAAGATGCGCTCGCTGGAGGCCATCGCCGCCTGAAGGTTGTTGAACACGTCCGCGAGGTCCTGAATGGGCTGGAACAGCTGCTGCGTCCACTGCACGAAGGCGAACAGGGTGCCCACCGTGACGACGGCCGCCGCGCCTGTACCGACCACGCTCTCGCCGAGCAGCTGCCGCGCGCTGAAAAAGAGCACGAGGGCGATGGCGACCTGACCCAGAATCGCCACGACCGGCTGGAACAGCGAGAACCACGTCACGCTGTTCTCGTTGGCGCGCAGCAGGGCGCGGTTGCTCGAATCGAAGTCCAGCATGCTGCGGCGCTCGCGCCCGAACAGCTGCACCGTGAGCATCCCGGTGATGTTCTCGTTGAGCTTGGTGTTCACGATGGCCTGCTGCGTGCGCGTGCTGCGGAAGGCGTCACGCAGCTTGCCCCGGAAATAGTTGGTGGCGATGAACAGCACCGGCAGCACCGTGAACGAGATGAGCGCCAAGCGCCAGTTCACACTGAGCATCACGCTCATGAACACCAGGATCAGGAAGGTGCTGGTGATCAGGGTGATCAGCCCGCCCGTGATGAACTGGTTGATGGCGTCCACGTCGCTGGTCACGCGGGTGATCAGTCGGCCCACCGGGTTCTGGTCGAAGTACGAGAGTTGCAGGCGCTGCAACTTGGTGAACACGTCGGCGCGGATGTCACGCAGCACGCTCTGGCCCAGGTAGCCCACCGCCAGGGTCGAGGCATAGTTCAGCGCGAACTCCAGCACCTGCAGGGCCACGTAGCCGATCACGATGTAGGTCAGGCCCTGCAGGGCCGCCGCCGTGTCGCCCCGCCCACCCACGAAGGGCACGAGGTAGTGGTCGATGGCGTACCGCTGCAGCAGCGTCGGAAAGGGCTGCACGGCCGCCATCAGGAGGGCCAGCAGCACCCCGCCCACCGCCAGGGCGCGGTAGGGCCGCAGGTATCCCAGCACGCGGCGGGTGAGCTGGGCGTCGAAGCCCTTGGCGTAGGCGTCCTGATCGGGGCGGGTCATTTCATCACCTTCTGTGGCTGGTTCTGGTTGAGCTGGGCCTGATGCCCCGCGCGCTCCGGCACCGGCAGGCCTTCCAATTGGTCGGCGGCCGCGTCGATGTCGGTCACCGGGTCGTCCTCGCGGTCGAGATCGCTGGCGAGGCGCTGCAGACGTTCGAGTTCGGCATAGTGGCCCTTCTGCGCGACCAGGGCGTCGTGGCTGCCCTGCTCGGTCACGCGGCCCTCTTCAAGCACCACGATGTGGTCGGCGTGGCGCAGCGTGCTGATGCGGTGGGCGATGAGGATCACGGTGCGGCCCTGGCTCACCTCGCGCAGCCCGTCCAGAATCCGGCGCTCCGTCTCGGTGTCCACCGCCGAGAGGCTGTCGTCCAGGATCAGGATGCGCGGCTCGCGCACGACGGCGCGGGCAATCGCGGTGCGCTGACGCTGCCCGCCCGACAGGGTCACGCCGCGTTCGCCCAGCATGGTGTCGTAGCCGGCCGGAAAGCCCTCGATGTCTCCGTCCAGCCCGGCCAGGCGCGCCGCCTCACGCACCCGTGCGGGGTCGGGATTCTGCGGCACCTCGGGCGTCGGCGGCAGGCCCACCACGCTCACGCGGGTCGGGACCACCGGCAGGCCGGAGTTGTTCAGCCCGAAACCGATATTGTTGGCGATGGTGTCGCTGAACAAGAAGGGTTCCTGCGGCACCACGCTCACCGCGCCTCGTAGGGTGGTCAGTGGCACGACCCGCAGGTCGTGGCCGTCCATCCTCACCACGCCAGAGGTCGGGTCCATACTGCGGGTGATGAGCTGCGCGAGCACCGTCTTGCCGCTGCCGGTCGGTCCGGTAATGCCCAGGAAGGTCCCGGCCGGCACGTCCAGCGTCACGTCCTGGAGCACCGTCTGGTTGCCGTAGCGCAGTGTCACGTGGTCGAAACTCACCTGGCCGGTCACGTCGAGAATCTGGGCGTCGGTGCGGCCGCGCTCGTCCTGCACCATTGGCCGGGCGTCGAACAGCTCCCGTAGGCGCAGCCACGACGCCAGCCCGCGCTGCGTGACCCCGGTGATCCAGCCAACCATGAGCATCGGGAAGGCGAGGCGGTTGACGTAACCCACGAACTGCACGAACTTGCCTACCGTGAAGTCCGTGTCCGGGGTCAGGATCAGGCGCCCCCCGACGAGCAGGATCAGCCCGAAGGCGATGCCCAGCAGCAGGTTGGTGAACGAGCGCAGCGGCCCGTCCACCTTGATCAGGGCGATGTTGCGCCGCAGCAGTTCCAGGTTCAGGGCGCGGTAGTCCGCGATCTCGCGGTCCTCGATAGCGTAGCCCTTGACCACGCGCGCTCCACTGAAGTTCTCCTGGGCCTTGCCCGCGATGAGCGAGTTCTGCTCCTGCGCGAGCTTGTGCCGCTCGTTGATCAGGCGGGCCATGTACGCCAGCACGCCCACGATGATCGGCAGCACCGCCATCACGATGAGCGAGAGCTGCCAGCTCAGCGCGAACATCACGCTGAACGAGGTCACGAAGCCCGACACGATGTTCACGATCTGCCACGCACCGAAACCCAGCATTTCGCGCACGGCGCTCAGGTCCCCGGTCAGGCGGTTCATGAGGTCGCCCGTGTGCGCGCGGTCGTAGTACGGCTTGTCGAGGGTCTGGAGGTGGGCGAAGATGTCGCGCCGCACCTCGTACTCGGTCTGGCGCGAAGCCACCACGATCATGCGCCGCATCAGGAGCATGAACCCGCCCGCCACCGCCGCCGCCGCCACGATGCCCAGGGCGTACCAACCGGTCTGGGTGAGGGTGATGCCGGGGGTCGTAGGGTCGGTATCGAGCTGCCCGGTGAGGCCGTCGATGGTCAGGCGGATGAAGTACCACGGCAACAGGTTCAGGCTATTGGCGATCACGACCGCTATGAGCCCGATGACGTACTGCCGGCGGTGCATCTTCAGATACGGCCAGAGGGTGCGGAGACTGTCCAAGGGAAACCTCACCAGAAAAGCGCCGCGGCAGAGGCGGCGAGAGAGCGGAAAATGACGGCAGAAAGCCGGAAAAAGCCTCTCTGCAAGGGGGTCAGCATACGCCTCCTGGCGGGGTCGCAAATACGCCGAATGGCGCACGGAGGCTTCCCTTCCAGGAGATGGGCGACTGGTGAAGACCAGGGTGCAGCCGGCCGCTGATCTCCTCTCTCGCTGCAGACTCCACACACTTGTTGACACGTTTGGGGACCGGTGCTACTATTCACAGCCGGAAGTCAGCAGGCAACCGCGAAGCTTCCGCAGCAGGTGCAGGACACGTTTTCCGGCTTTTTCCAAAAGGCAGGTGCCACCCTAGCTCAACTGGTAGAGCACCCGACTTGTAATCGGAAGGTTGGGAGTTCAACTCTCCTGGGTGGCTCCAGGACATATAACGTAAGTTGTATGCTGTGCACGGCCGAGACAATCCGGGTAGGTGGCCGAGTGGTTAAAGGCGACAGACTGTAAATCTGTTCACGTAAGTGTACGGCGGTTCGAATCCGCCCCTGCCCACCACGATCACGCGGGAGTAGCTCAGTTGGTAGAGCGTCAGCTTCCCAAGCTGAATGTCGCGAGTTCGAGTCTCGTTTCCCGCTTTTCACCAAGCTTCTGTAGCTCAGTGGTAGAGCACTCCCTTGGTAAGGGAGAGGTCGTCGGTTCAATCCCGACCAGAAGCTCCATCCGTGCGCGGCCAGCCCTCAGCTGGCCGCGTTCGTCTTTTCAGGGTCTGGACTGGCCGGGCCACTTCAAGTCTGATAGACTCTCAAGGCTTGTCCTGCAGAAGGACAACCCCCATCTCAGGAGGACACACTCATGGCAAAAGGAACGTTTGAGCGCACGAAGCCGCACGTGAACGTGGGCACCATCGGGCACGTCGATCACGGCAAGACCACCCTGACGGCCGCCATCANCGCACCACGCGGCCACATGGCGCTTTTGCGTGCAGGTCCACCTCTTGGAGGGAGTTAGAATCATGGCAAAAGGAACGTTTGAGCGCACGAAGCCGCACGTGAACGTGGGCACCATCGGGCACGTCGATCACGGCAAGACCACCCTGACGGCCGCCATCACCTTCACCGCCGCTTCCGCCGATCCCACCATCGAAAAGCTCGCTTACGATCAGATCGACAAGGCCCCTGAAGAAAAGGCCCGTGGCATCACCATCAACACCGCCCACGTCGAGTACAACACCCAGGCGCGTCACTACTCCCACGTCGACTGCCCCGGCCACGCCGACTACGTCAAGAACATGATCACCGGAGCTGCCCAGATGGACGGCGCCATCCTCGTGGTCTCCAGCGCCGACGGCCCCATGCCCCAGACCCGCGAGCACATCCTGCTCGCCCGTCAGGTCGGCGTGCCCTTCGTCGTCGTGTTCATGAACAAGGTCGACATGGTCGACGACGAAGAGCTCCTCGAGCTCGTCGAAATGGAAGTGCGTGAACTCCTGAGCAAGTACGAGTTCCCCGGTGACGACCTCCCCGTCGTCAAGGGCAGCGCGCTGCAGGCTCTCGAAGCCCTCCAGGCCAACCCCAAGCTCCCCCGCGGTGAAAACCAGTGGGTCGACCGCATCTGGGAACTGCTCGACGCCGTCGACAGCTACATCCCCACCCCCGAGCGCGCCACCGACAAGACCTTCCTGATGCCCGTCGAAGACGTGTTCACCATCACCGGCCGCGGTACTGTCGCCACGGGCCGCGTGGAACGCGGCACGGTCAAGGTGCAGGACGAAGTCGAGATCGTGGGTCTGCGCGACACCAAGAAGACCATCGTCACCGGCATCGAAATGCACCGCAAGCTGCTCGACAGCGGCATGGCGGGCGACAACGTGGGCGTGCTGCTGCGCGGTGTGGCGCGTGACGACGTGGAGCGTGGCCAGGTGCTGGCCAAGCCCGGGTCGATCAAGCCGCACACGAAGTTCGAAGCCAGCGTGTACGTGCTGAGCAAGGACGAAGGCGGGCGTCACTCGGCGTTCTTCGGCGGCTACCGCCCGCAGTTCTACTTYCGCACGACGGACGTGACGGGCGTGGTGGAACTGGCCGAAGGCGTGGAAATGGTGATGCCCGGCGATAACGTGACCTTCGTCGTCGAGCTGATCAAGCCGATCGCCATGGAAGAAGGCCTGCGCTTCGCCATCCGCGANAAGGCGTGGAAATGGTGATGCCCGGCGATAACGTGACCTTCGTCGTCGAGCTGATCAAGCCGATCGCCATGGAAGAAGGCCTGCGCTTCGCCATCCGCGAAGGGGGCCGCACCGTCGGCGCCGGCGTCGTCTCCAAGGTCCTGGAGTAATAGTCATGGTTGCCCCGAAAATCCGTATCAAACTGCGTGGTTTCGACCACAAGGCGCTCGATCAGTCCGCCAGCAAGATCGTGGACACCGTGCGCCGCACCGGCGCGGACGTGAGTGGCCCCGTGCCTCTCCCCACCCGCATCCGCCGCTTCTGCGTGCTGCGCTCGCCCTTCGTCAACAAGGACAGCCGCGAGCACTTCGAGATCCGTACCCATAACCGCCTGGTGGATATCATGAACCCCACCAAGAAGACCATCGACAGCCTGATGACCCTCGACCTGCCCACCGGTGTGGACATCGAGATCAAGACCGTCGGAGGCCGCGCGTGAAGGGCATTCTCGGCACCAAGATCGGCATGACCCAGATCTGGAAGGGCGACCGCGCCGTTCCCGTGACGGTCGTGCTGGCCGGCCCCTGCCCGGTCGTGCAGCGCAAGACCGCGCAGAGCGACGGCTACGAAGCCGTGCAGATCGGCTACATGCCCAAGAGCGAGAAGCGCGTGAACAGCCCCGCAATGGGTCACTTCAAGAAGGCCGGCGTTTCGCCCGTGCGCTTCCTGCGTGAGTTCCGCGGCTTCGCGCCCGAGGGTGACACCGTGAACGTGGACATTTTCGCCGAAGGCGAGAAGATCGACGCGACCGGTACCAGCAAGGGCAAGGGCTTCCAGGGCGTCATGAAGCGCTGGAACTTCAAGGGTGGTCCCGCGAGCCACGGCTCGAAGAAGTGGCACCGCCGCCCCGGTTCGATCGGCCAGCGCAAGACGCCCGGCCGCGTGTACAAGGGCAAGCGCATGGCCGGCCACATGGGCATGGACCGTGTGACCGTCCAGAACCTGGAAGTCGTGGAGATCCGTGCCGGCGAGAATCTGATTCTCGTCAAGGGCGCGATTCCCGGTGCCAACGGCGGACTCGTCGTGCTGCGCCAGGCTGCCAAGGGAGGCAAGTAAGACAATGGCGCAGATCAACGTGATCGGCCAGAACGGTGGTCGTCAAATCGACCTCGAACTGCCCGAAGTGAATGTGGGCGTGCTGCACGACGTCGTGACCTGGCAGCTCGCCAGCCGCCGCCGCGGCACCGCGAGCACCAAGACCCGCGCGCAGGTGGCCCGCACCGGCAAGAAGATGTTCGCTCAGAAGGGCACCGGTAACGCTCGCCACGGCGACCGCACCGTCCCGACCTTCGTGGGCGGCGGTGTGGCCTTCGGCCCCAAGCCCCGCAGCTACGGCTTCACGCTGCCCCGCAAGGTCCGTCAACTCGGCCTCGCGATGGCGCTGGCGGACCGTCAGCAGACCGGTAAGCTCATTGCGGTCGACGGCTTCGGCCTCGACGGCAAGACCAAGGGCTTCGTCGCCTGGGCCGCGCAGAACGGCATGGACGGCACCGAGAAGGTCCTGATCGTCACGGACGACGTGCAGGCCCGCCAGGCCGCACGGAACGTGCCCTGGGTCAGCGTGCTGCCCGTCGCCGGGATCAACGCCTACGACATCCTGCGTCACGACCGTCTGGTGATTGACGCGGCTGCTCTGGAAGTTGCCGACGAGGAAGGGGAGGCGCAAGCATGAGCCACTACGACATCATTCAGGCGCCGGTCATCAGCGAGAAGGCCTACGCCGGTATGGAACGCGGTGTGTACTCGTTCTGGGTGAGCCCTAAGGCCACCAAGACCGAGATCAAGAACGCCGTGCAGAAGGCCTTCGACGTGAAGGTCGTCGGCATCAGCACCATGAATGTGCCCGGCAAGCGCAAGCGCGTGGGCCGCTTCTTCGGCACGCGTGCCGACCGTAAGAAGGCCATCGTCCGCCTCGCCGACGGCCAGACCATCGCTGCCCTTGAAGGCCAGGCCTAAGGAGATCTGAGACATGGCCATCAAGAAATACCGTCCCTATACCCCGTCACGTCGCCAGATGACGACGGCGGATTTCAGCGGACTGACCAAGAAGCGCCCCGAAAAGGCGCTGACCGAAGCCCTGCCCAAGACCGGCGGCCGTAACAACCGTGGCCGCATCACCAGCCGCTTCATCGGCGGCGGGCACAAGCGCCTGTACCGCATCATTGACTTCAAGCGCCGTGACAAGGCGGGCGTGACCGCCAAGGTCGCGGCCATCGAGTACGATCCCAACCGGAGCGCCCGCATCGCCCTGCTGCACTACGCAGACGGCGAGAAGCGTTACATCCTGGCTCCTGAGGGTCTGGTCGTGGGCGCCGTCGTCAACTCCGGCCCCGAAGCCGAGCCCCGTCTAGGCAACGCCCTGCCGCTGCGCTTCGTGCCGGTGGGTGCTGTGGTCCACGCGCTGGAACTCGTTCCCGGGAAGGGCGCGCAGCTCGCCCGCAGCGCCGGCACCAGCGTGCAGGTGCAGGGCAAGGAGAGCGACTACGTGATCGTTCGCCTGCCCAGCGGTGAACTTCGCCGTATCCACAGCGAGTGCTACGCCACCCTGGGTGCCGTGGGCAACGCCGAGCACAAGAACATCGTGATCGGTAAGGCCGGCCGCAGCCGCTGGCTCGGGCAGAAGCCGCATCAGCGCGGTAGTGCCATGAACCCGGTGGATCACCCACACGGCGGCGGTGAAGGCCGCACGAGCGCGGGCCGCACGCCGGTCAGCCCCTGGGGTCAGCCCAGCAAGGGTCTCAAGACCCGCCGTAAGCGGAAGGTCAGCGACCGCTTCATCATCACCCGCCGCGGCGGGAAGTAAGGAGGGGAGACATGCCCCGTAGCCTCAAAAGAGGGCCGTTCGTGGATGACCACCTCCTGAAAAAGGTAGACGCCCAGAACGACACCAAGACCAAGCGCGTCATCAAGACCTGGAGCCGCCGCTCGACCATCGTGCCCGAGATGATCGGTCATACCATTGCGGTTCACAACGGCAAGCAGCACGTGCCCGTGTTCGTGAACGAGCAGATGATCGGTCACAAGCTCGGCGAGTTCTCGCCCACCCGTAGCTACCGTGGCCACGGCTCGGACAAGACCGCCAAGGGGAGCAAGAAGAAATGACCGCTCCTGCCGATACCAACGCCGCGCCCACCTTCCGCAACAAGAAGCAGCGCAAGCAGCAGGTCAAGCTGCGCCGTCCCGGCTATGCCGTGGCGAAGTACGTCCGCATCAGCCCCCGCAAAGTGCGCCTCGTGGTCGACGTGATCCGCGGCAAGTCGGTGCGTGACGCCGAAGACCTGCTGCGCTTCATCCCCCGCGCGGCCAGCGAGCCGGTGGCCAAGGTGCTCAACAGCGCCAAGCACAACGCGCTGCACAACGACGAGATGCTCGAAGACCGCCTCGTCATCACGGCGGCCTACGTGGACGCTGGCCCGACCCTCAAGCGTCTGATTCCTCGGGCGCGCGGCAGCGCGAACATCATCAAGAAGCGCACCAGCCACATCACCATCGTCGTGGGCGAGCGCGAAGCTGGCCGCAAGGGGAGCAAGTAATGGGTAACAAAATCAACCCCAACGGCTTCCGCCTGGGCATTACCCGTGGCTGGAACAGCCGCTGGTACGCCGGCAAGAAGCAGTACGCCGGTCTGCTGAAGGAAGACGAGAAGATCCGCAAGCTCGTCGACAAGAAGCTGTCGGCCGCCGGCATCGCCCGCGTCGAGATCGAGCGCGCTGGTCAGCAGGTCAACGTGATCATCAGCGCGGCCAAGCCGGGCATCGTGATCGGCAAGGGCGGCGAGAGCATCAAGGAACTGCGCAGCGACATCGAGCGTCTCGTGTCGGCCGGAACCGTGGCTGTGAACGTGGCCGAAATCCCCAACCCCAACATCAGCGCGCCCCTCGTGGCCCTGCGTATCGCGGAGCAGATCGAGCGCCGGTTCGCGTTCCGCCGCGCCATGAAGCAGGCTGCGCAGCGTGTGATGGAGTCGGGCGCCCGCGGCGTCAAGGTGATCCTGTCGGGTCGTCTCGGCGGCGCCGAGCAGGCCCGTACCGAGAAGGTCCTCGAAGGCCGCGTGCCCCTGCACACCCTGCGCGCCGACATCGACTACGGCACCGCGCTGGCCCGCACCACCTACGGCATCCTGGGCATCAAAGTCCTGGTATTCAACGGTGAAGTGATTGGGGGCAAGACCGAAACCTTCGCCCGCCCGCAGCGCCGCGACAACGAGCGCCGCCCAGGTGATGGCGACCGCTCCAACCGCCGCCGTCCCACCGCCCGCCGGCGCACCGGAGGTGAATGATGCTTCTCCCGAAGCGCACCAAATTCCGTAAGCAACACCGCGGCCGCATGACCGGCGACGCCAAGGGCGGCGACTACGTGGCCTTCGGCGACTTCGGCCTCATCGCGCTGGAGCCCGCCTGGATCAAGAGCAACCAGATCGAGGCCTGCCGTATCGTCATGAGCCGCCACTTCCGCCGCGGCGGCAAGATCTACATCCGCATCTTCCCCGACAAGCCCGTGACCAAGAAGCCGGCCGAAACCCGAATGGGTAAGGGTAAGGGCGCCGTGGAGTACTGGGTGAGCGTCGTAAAGCCGGGCCGCGTGATGTTCGAGGTCTCCGGCGTGACCGAGGAGCAGGCCAAGGAAGCCTTCCGCCTCGCCGGTCACAAGCTGCCCATCCAGACCAAGATGGTCAAGCGCGAGGTCTACGATGAAGCCCAGTGAAATGCGTAACCTGCCGCTCGGCGATTTCGACAAGGAAATCGAGAGCCGCAAGAAGGAACTGATGGAGCTGCGCTTCCAGGCCGCCATGGGCAACCTAGCTCAGCCGCACCGCGTCCGGCAGCTCCGCCGTGAAGTGGCTCAGCTCAATACCGTCCGCACCCAGTTGAGCGGAACCGAGCTGGGCAAGGGAGAGCAGGCATGAAGAAGACCTTTACGGGCGTCGTGGTGAGCGACAAGGCCGACAAGACGGTCAGCGTCAAGGTCGAGCGCCGCTTCGCTCACCCCCTGTACGGCAAGGTCGTGACCCGCAGCCACAAGTACGCGGCCCACGACGAGAAGAACGAATACAAGATCGGTGACCGTGTCGAGATTATCGCCGTGCGTCCCATCAGCAAGACCAAGACCTGGAAGGTAACCAAGCTGATTGAGCGCCCGCGCGGCATCGAAACCACTGCCGTCGAGACGGAACTGGCCGGAGGCGAAGCATGATCATGCCCCAATCCCGCCTGGACGTGGCGGACAACAGCGGCGCCCGCGAGATCATGTGCATCCGCGTGCTGAACAGCGGTATCGGCGGCAAGGGTCTGACCACCGGGGGCGGCGGCAACAAGCGCTACGCTCACGTGGGTGACATCATCGTCGCCAGCGTCAAGGACGCCGCTCCCCGCGGCGCCGTCAAGGCCGGCGACGTCGTCAAGGCCGTGGTCGTGCGCACCAGCCACGCCATCAAGCGTGCCGACGGCAGCACCATCCGCTTCGACAAGAATGCCGCCGTCATCATCAATAACCAGGGCGAGCCCCGCGGCACCCGCGTCTTCGGGCCGGTCGCCCGCGAGCTGCGCGACCGCCGCTTCATGAAGATCGTGTCGCTGGCCCCGGAGGTGCTGTAATGCCCCGTCCCAGCGCAGGTAGCCATCACAACGACAAGCTGCACGTCAAGAAGGGTGACAACGTCATCGTTCTGAGCGGCAAGCACAAGGGCCAGACCGGCAAGGTGCTGCTCGCCCTCCCGCGTGACCAGAAGGTCGTTGTAGAAGGCGTGAACGTCATCACCAAGAACGTCAAGCCCAGCCCCGCCAACCCCCAGGGTGGACAGGAGCGGCGCGAGCTGGCCCTGCACGCCAGCAAGGTCGCCATCGTCGACCCCGAGACGGGTAAGGCCACCCGCATCCGCAAGCAGATCGTTGACGGCAAGAAGGTTCGCGTCGCGGTCGGTAGCGGAAAGGTCATCGACTGAATTCAGGGTCACGCTCCGCGCGTGGCCTGGGCGACCCGTCCGCCCGAAACGAGGCAACATGCAGCAGCTCAAGCAGAAGTACAACGAGCAGGTTCGTCCGGCCCTGATGCAACAGTTCGGCTACTCCAGTGTGATGGCCGTGCCCCGCATCGAAAAGATCGTCGTGAACGAGGGTCTGGGCAGCAGCAAGGAAGACAGCAAGGCCATCGACAAGGCGGCCAAGGAACTGGGCCTGATCACCCTTCAGAAGCCCATCATCACCAAGGCCAAGAAGAGCATCAGCAACTTCAAGCTGCGTCAGGGCATGCCGGTCGGCATTAAGGTCACGCTGCGCAACGATCGCATGTACGTGTTCCTCGAAAAGCTGATCAACATTGGCCTGCCCCGCATCCGCGATTTCCGCGGGATCAACCCCAACGCGTTTGACGGCCGTGGCAACTACAACCTCGGCATCCGCGAGCAGCTGATCTTCCCGGAAATTACCTATGATATGGTGGACAAGGTGCGCGGGATGGACATTACCATCGTGACCACCGCGAAGACCGACGAAGAAGCCCGCGCGCTGCTCCAGGCGATGGGTCTTCCCTTCCGCAAGTAAGGACGAGTGCTATGGCGAACACCTCGAAAGTTGTCAAGGCGGAGCGCGGCCATAAGTTTGCCGTGCAGAACTACAACCGCTGCTCGCGCTGTGGCCGCGCCCGTGGCTACTACCGTTTCTTCGGCATGTGCCGCATCTGCATTCGCGAGATGGCACACAAGGGCGAACTGCCCGGCGTGAAGAAGAGCAGCTGGTAAGATGACCTCCCTGCCGCCCCCGGTTGCGGCAGGACTCGTGCAGGCCCCCCGGATACGAACTGCTCTGTTTGATCAGTGATCGTCCGGTGTGTGGAACAAGCCCAACAGAAGAAGCGTCCCAGTGGGACCCACATTCAAGGGAAGAAGCGTGCCTGGTTTCCAGCTTTGTCTGGGGCCGGGCCACCCGCCGGGGCAGCCCCTGCTCCGCCAACATGCCCATGGAGGCAACATGCTGAGTGATCCCATCGCGGACATGCTCACGCGCATTCGCAACGCGACGCGCACCCACAAGGAGACCGTCAACATCCCGGCCTCCAAATTCAAAGAGCAACTCGCCAAACTGCTCGTGCAGGAAGGCTACGTCCAGAGCGTCGAGCGCCTGCGCCCCGAAGGCGAGAAGTTCGACGTGCTGCGCGTTACCCTGAAGTACGGGGCCAAGCGTGAGCAGGTCATCAAGCACATTGAGCGCATCTCGCGCCCTGGCCGCCGCGCCTATGTGAGCGCCGACAGCCTACCCCGCGTCCAGCGTGGCCTGGGTCTGGCCGTCGTGTCGACGAGCCGTGGCCTGCTTCCCGACCGCGAAGCCCGCAAGCAGGGTGTAGGCGGCGAAGTCATCTGCGTCCTCTGGTAATCCAGAGTTCTGACCAAGGAGGACATTATGTCCCGTATCGGTAGACAACCTATTGCCGTTCCCAGCGGCGTGACCGCGAGCGCCCAGTCCGGTGTGTTCAAGGTCAAGGGCCCCAAGGGCGAACTGACGGTGCCCTACAACACTGAACTGACTGTGCGCCAGGACGGCGAGCAGCTGCTCGTCGAGCGTCCCAGCGACGCCCAGCGCCACCGTGCTCTGCACGGCCTGACCCGTACCCTGGTCGCCAACGCGGTCAAGGGCGTGTCGGACGGCTTCACCATCAACCTCGAACTGCGTGGCGTGGGTTACCGCGCGCGCCTCGCAGGCAAGAACCTTGAGATGACCATCGGCTACAGCCACCCGGTCGTTATCGAGCCGCCTGCCGGCGTGAGCTTCACCGTGCCCGAGCCGACGCGCATTGACGTGAGCGGTATCGACAAGCAGCTCGTCGGCCAGGTTGCGGCAAATGTCCGTAAGGTGCGCAAGCCCGACGCCTACCACGGCAAAGGTGTGCGCTTCGTTGGCGAGCAGATCGCCCTCAAGGCTGGTAAGGCCGGTGCCACCGGCGGGAAAGGGAAGAAATAATGTCCTCACAGACGACCGTCCGCCGCAAGCTGCGCACCCGCCGCAAGGTCCGTGTGGCCGCCGCCGAGCGCCTGCGCCTGAGCGTGTTCCGCTCGAGCAAGCACATCTACGCCCAGATTATCGACGACAGCAAGGGCGTGACCCTGGCCTCGGCCAGCAGCGCCGCCGTCAAGACGGGCAGCAAGACCGATACCGCCGCAGCCGTGGGCAAAGCCCTGGCCGAGGCCGCCACCGCCAAGGGTGTCACGAAGGTCGTTTTTGACCGTGGTGCGTACCGTTACCACGGACGCGTGAAGGCGCTCGCAGACGCGGCGCGGGAGGGTGGCCTTGACTTTTAATCGTCGTAACGACCGCAACGCGGAGCGTGAAAGCAGCGAATTCGAAGAGAAGATGCTGTTCGTCAACCGCACCTCCAAGACCTACCAGGGCGGACGCCGCTTCCGCTTCGCCGCACTCGTGATCCTGGGTGACCGCAACGGTCGCGTGGGCATGGGGATCGGTAAGGCCAAGGAAGTGCCGGTCGCCATCGAGAAGGCCAAGGCGATCGCCCGCAAGAACATGATCCACGTGCCGGTCGAAAACGGGACGATTCCTCACGACATCGTGGGGGTCAACAGCACCAGCCGCGTGCTGCTGAAGCCCGCGGGTCCCGGTACCGGCGTGATCGCAGGCACCGTTCCCCGTTCCATTGCCGAACTCGCGGGCATCACCAACATGCTCTCGAAGGAACTCGGCAGCCGTAACAAGGTGAACGTGGCGTACGCCGTGTTCGACGGCTTCAAGAACCTGCGCACCGCCAAGCAGGTCCGCGCTCTTCGCGGAACCGAGGCGCCGGCGCAGACCGCAGGAGGCGCGCAGTGAAGATTACCCTCAAGCGCAGCGTCATCGGCCGCCCTGGCTATCAGGTGAACACGGTCAAGGCGCTGGGCCTCAAGAAGATCGGCGACAGCCGCGAAATCAATGACTCGCCCGCCCTGCGCGGGATGGTCAAGACTGTTCAGCATCTGCTGGAGGTGCAGGAATGAAACTCCATGAGCTTAAGCCGCACGCCGGCAGCCGCAAGAACCGCAAGCGCGTGGGCCGTGGCCCCGGCGGCACCGACAAGACCGCCGGCCGTGGTCACAAGGGCCAGAAGGCCCGCAGCGGCGCTGGCAAGGGTGCCTTCTTCGAAGGGGGCCGCAGCCGCCTGATCGCCCGCCTGCCCAAGCGCGGCTTTAACAAGGTCGGTACCACCTTCGAGATCGTCAAGCTCTCCCAGCTGGACGTCTTGCAGGGTGACACCTTCGACCGCGCTGCGCTGGAACTGGCCGGTCTGGTGCGCCGCAAGAACAACCCCGTCAAGCTGCTGGCGACTGGTGAACTGACCCGCGCCGTGACGGTGCACGTTGACGCCGCGAGCGCGGCCGCCATTCAGGCCGTGGAAGCGGCCGGCGGCCGGGTCGTACTGCCCGAAGCTACCAGCGAGACTGCCGAGAAGGCGGAGTAAATGCTCCGCGCCTTCCGCGACGCGTTCCGGATTCCGGACCTGAGGCGGAAGATTGTCTTCACCCTGCTGCTGCTCGCCGTATACCGCCTGGGAAGTGCTATTCCCACGCCCGGCGTCAACACCGCAGCCCTCAGCCAGGCCACCTCGGGTGGCCTCTTTGGTTTGATCAGCCTGATCTCGGGGGGCAATCTTTCGCAGTTCTCGATCTTCGCGCTAGGAGTGCTGCCGTATATCACGGCCAGCATCGTGATCCAGCTGCTCACGACCACCGTGCCGGCTTTGGAGAAGCTCTCCAAGGAAGGCGAGGAGGGTCGGAAGAAGATCAACCAATATACCCGCTACGCGGCCATCGCTCTGGGGGCGGCGCAGGCGATCTTCTTTTCGCTGTACATCACCAGCAATCCGCAGTACGTGGCCGTGGGCTGGGATCCAGGGTTCTTTACTGTGCTCGTCATGGTGCTGACCCAGGTAGCCGGTATCGCGCTGACGATGTGGATCGGTGAACGCATTACCGAAGTGGGCGTCGGCAACGGCATCAGTCTGATCATCACCTCCGGGATCATCGCAGCCTACCCGCGTGAGATCGCAGCGACCGGTCAGCTTCTGCAGACCGAGCAGACGAGCATCCTGCGAATCCTGATCTTCATCGGCGTCATCCTGATCACCATCGCCGGCATCGTGTACGTGTATCAGGCCGAACGCCGGGTCCCCGTGACCTACGCGCGTGCCCGTGGCGGCGCGGCCGGTCAGGCCCGTGGGGCCGGTCAGGCGACCTGGCTGCCTATCAAGGTGAACCAGGCAGGCGTCATTCCGGTGATCTTCGCCTCGGCCATGTTGATCATTCCCAACGTGATCGCCAGTGCCACGGCCGCCCGTGCGCCGGGCGTGAATGCCTGGATCAGCACCAATCTGGTGTTCGGCACACCGCTGTACATCATTCTGGAAGCTGCCCTGATCTTCGGCTTCACGTACCTGTACAACAGCGTGCAGTTCGATCCCAAGCGGATCGCGGAGCAGCTGCGCGAGGCTGGCGGCTTCATTCCGGGGGTCCGTCCGGGCACGGCCACGGCCGAGTTCCTGGGAAGCATCAGCGGCCGCCTGAGCCTCTGGGGCGCCGTCTTCCTGGTCGTGCTGACGGTCTTTCCGCAGATCGTGCAGCGCGGCACCGGAATCACGACCTTCCAGTTCTCGGGGACGGGTCTGCTGATCATCGTGGGGGTGGCGCTCGAAACCCTGAAACAGCTCGAAGCTCAACTCACGGTGCGCCGTTACGACGGCTTCATCAGCAAGGGCCGTATCCGCGGCCGTCTGAACAACTAAGCCGCGTTGCCAGATCACTGACCGCCTTCCTCCGGGAGGGCGGTTTTACTTTGTCGGCCCCGCCTTTTCGCCCCACGTTACTGATGGGGGAACTGCGCCATGCGCACGTTCCGGCAGACTCAGCCTCTATGCTAGGGCCCAGATGGAGGAATGAAGTGACGCAAAACAAAACCAAGGTCGTGATTTTTCTCGGGCCTCCCGGCGCGGGCAAGGGAACCCAGGCCGAGCGCCTGGCCGCCGAGCAGGACCTCGTCAAGATCAGCACCGGCGATATTCTGCGCGACCACGTGACGCGCGGTACCGAGCTGGGCCAGGCGATACAGCCGATCCTGACTGCTGGGCAGCTCGTCCCCGACGATATTCTCATCGCTCTGATCCGCGACCGGCTGGCGGGAATGGAGCAGGTCCGGGTCATCTTCGACGGTTTTCCGCGGACCCCGGCTCAGGCCCAGGCACTTGACCTGTTGCTTGAGGAACTCGGCGCTCCCGTGACTGCCGTGCCGCTGCTCGAAGTTCCTGACGAGGTTCTTGTGGGCCGGATCGTCGAGAGGGGCCGCCAGGCAGCGGCGCGCAATGAGCCGGTGCGCAGTGACGACACCGAAGAGGTCGCCCGTAAGCGGCAGCAGGTCTACCGTGAGCAGACTCAGCCGCTCATTGAGCACTACGAGGGGCGCGGTCATCTGTACCACGTAGACGGCGTGGGCAGTACGGATGAGGTCTACAGCCGTATCCTGAGCGGAATGCACTGAGCGGTTCAGACAGGGTGTCCGAATAGAATGGACGAGAAGATGAACCCAGAATGGAGCCGCTCCGAGGCTTTACGGCCTTTGCTCTCTTGTGGTACTCTCGTTTTTGGCTTGCATCAAGCCTGGAGGTTGCGTGGCGAGACGAAGAATGCCGGAACAGCGGGAAAAACGTAAGAAGGAAGAGTCCGATACCGTGCGGGCCGAAGGGGTCGTGGAAGAGGCGCTGCCGAACACCACGTTCCGTGTGAAGCTCGACACTGGACATGACCTGCTGGCGTACATCAGCGGCAAGATGAGGATTCACTACATCCGTATCCTGCCGGGGGACCGTGTGGTTCTGGAGATTAGCCCCTACGACACCACGCGTGGGCGCATCGTCTACCGCAAGTAAGCACCCAGGCGAGTGGTGACCACAGATTCCCTGCACGCGCGCCAGCGTGCGCTGGGCGGGGGGTCGAGCGCTGCCGGAGAATTCAGGCGGCGCGAGGAGGAAGCATGAAAGTTCGCAGCAGTGTCAAGAAAATGTGCGACAACTGCAAGGTGATCCGCCGCCACGGGCGCGTTCTGGTCATCTGCACCAATGTCAAGCACAAGCAGAGGCAGGGTTAAGCATGGCACGTATTGCCGGCGTTGACCTGCCCCGCGAGAAGCGCGTCGAAATCGCGCTGACCTACATCTACGGTATCGGCCTGACCCGCGCCAAGGAAGTCCTGGCGCAGACGGGCGTGAACCCCGACACCCGCGTCAAGAACCTCTCGGAGGCCGAGCAGAGCACCCTGCGCGAAGCCATCGAGAAGACCTACAAGGTCGAAGGCGACCTGCGCAGTGAAGTTGGCCAGAACATCAAGCGTCTGATGGACATCGGCGCTTACCGTGGCCTGCGTCACCGCCGCGGTCTGCCCGTGCGCGGCCAGCGCACCAAGACGAATGCGCGCACCCGCAAGGGACCGCGCAAGACCGTCGCCGGTAAGAAAAAGGCCACGAGGAAGTAAGCCATGGCGAAGAGCACCAAGGGTAAGACCCCCCGCCGCGCCCGGCGCAACATCAGCGCTGGCCGCGCCTACGTGAACGCGAGCTACAACAACACCATCGTCACGATCACCGATCTCGAAGGCAACAGCGTGGCCTGGTCGTCGGGCGGCACCATCGGGTACAAGGGCAGCAAGAAGGGCACGCCCTACGCGGCCCAGCTGGCCGCCGCCGACGCCGTCAAGAAGGCCCAGCAGACCTTCGGCATGAATATCGTCGACGTGATCGTGCGTGGCTCGGGCTCCGGCCGTGAGCAGGCTATCCGCGCCATCCAGGCGTCGGGTATCGAAGTGAAGTCCATCATGGACGACACCCCCGTGCCCCACAACGGCTGCCGCCCCAAGAAGAAGTTCCGCGCCTAAAGCGCACGCGCGCGCCCACCTGTCCCGGTTTCGCTGTTCTCTAGGCCCCGCGCCCAGGAACGAAAGCTGCACCCACCAGCGAGAAGCCGGGCCCACAGAGGGCCGCAGACCCGCCCGAGCCGCATTGGCCGGGCGCATAAGGAGAGCAAGACATGGGTCGTTTCCGTGGTTCCATTACCAAGCAGAGCCGCCGCGAAGGCATCAACCTCGCGGAGACCGAAAAGGTCCAGAAGTACCTGGACAAGCGTCCCTACGGCCCCGGCCAGCACGGCCAGCGCCGCAAGGGCCGCCCCAGCGACTACAGCGTGCGTCTGCGTGAAAAGCAGAAGCTTGCCCGCCTCTACGGCGTCGGCGAAAAGCAGTTCCGCAACCTGTTTGAGGAAGCCGCCAATGTGCCCGGCGTGACTGGTACGGTGTTCCTGCAGCTGCTCGAACGTCGTCTGGACAATGTCGTGTTCCGCATGGGCTTTGCCAGCACCCGCCGCCAGGCGCGTCAGTTTGTCGGTCACGGGCATATTTTCGTGAACGGCAAGAAAGTGGACGTGGCCAGCTACCGCGTCAAGATCGGCGACGAGATCAGCGTGGCCGAAGGCAGCCGCCAGATGGGCTTCGTCCAGGAAAACATGGAAGCGCAGAAGCGCCGCCGCGTCAGCCCCTGGGTCGAAATGAACCCTGAAAACTTTATTGGCACCTTCTCGCGCCTCCCCGCGCGCGAAGACCTCGCGCTGCCGATCAACGAGAACCTCATCATCGAGTACTACTCGCGTTAAATACGGAGGCCCCAGTGGATCAAAAGCGCCCTCAACTCAAGGCCCGCGTGGACGGCAACTACGGCGAGTTCGTCCTCGAGCCGCTCACGCGCGGGTACGGCGTCACCATCGGGAACCCTGTCCGGCGCATCCTGATGTCCTCGATTCCCGGCACGGCGGTGACCAGTGTCTACATCGAGGATGTCCTGCACGAGTTTTCCACCATTCCGGGCGTCAAGGAAGACGTCATCGGGCTGATTCTCAACCTCAAGGAACTTGTCGTGAAGTTTCATGCCGGCGGCCCCAAGACCCTGACCCTGCGTGCGCAGGGTGAAGGGGTCGTCAAGGCGAGCGCCTTCGAGGTGCCCAGTGACGCCGAGATCGTGAACCCGGACCTGACCATCGCCACCCTCGCCGAAGACGGCAAGCTGGTGATGGAGGTGCGTGTGGAAGAAGGCGAAGGCTACGTGCCCGCCGACAAGCACGCCACCAAGGACCGCATCAACTCGATCCCGGTGGACGCCGTGTTCTCGCCGGTGCGCCGCGTGGCCTACCACGTGGAAAACACCCGCGTGGGCCAGCAGACCGATCTTGACCGCCTGATCCTGCGCGTCTGGACCGATGGCAGCACCGGTCCGCAGGACGCGCTCGACAAGGCCGTGGAGATTCTGCGCTCGGAGCTGACGGTGTTCGGCAATGTGGAGAATCTGCCGATGACCATCGACACCGAGATCAGCCAGCCGGTCTACACCCCGGCCATGACGACTCCGGTGCCGACCGGTACGGGGATCTACGATCTGCCGCCGCGCCAGCCCGAGCTGAGCATCAATCCTCAGCCCTTCCCGACCGACCTGGACACGCCCCGCGTGACCCTCGAAGGCCTGGGTCTCACCACCCGTGTGCTGCATTCCCTCAAGGAAGAAGGCATCGACAGTGTGGACGCCCTGTGCGCCTTGTCCGACCGCGACCTGAAGAAGGTTCCCGGAATCGGCGAGCGCAGCCTCGACGAGATCAAGCAGCAGCTCGCTCAGTTCGGCCTCGCCCTCAGAGACTGACCCTCTTTCGGTGGGCGGCCCCGCGCCGCTCCCCGTCCCCCAAGGAGAACAACCATGCGTCACGGTAAAGCCGGTCGCAAGCTCAACCGCAACAGCAGCGCCCGTACCGCCCTGGCCCGCGCCCAGGCGACGGCGCTGCTGCGCGAGGGCCGCATCCAGACGACCCTCACGAAGGCCAAGGAGCTGCGTCCTTACGTCGAGAAACTAATCACCACCGCCAAGGGCGGCGATCTGCACGCCCGTCGCCTCGTTTCTCAGGACATCCACGACAAGGAAGTCGTGCGCAAGGTCATGGACGAAGTGGCGCCCAAGTACGCCGAGCGTCCCGGTGGCTACACCCGCATCCTGCGCGTGGGCACCCGCCGCGGTGACGGCGTCACGATGGCCCTGATCGAACTGGTCTGAAGACCCCTTCGGACCCTGGCCCCCACCCGTTGCGGTGGGGGCTTTCCTGTGGGCCTGAAATCCTGATTTTTTGTGACCTGGGCGGCTTTCCCGGCCCATCCGTTTCCCATCTCGGGGGCGCACACTGGGGCATGAAGCCTGCGCCCCGCCGGTCCGCCGCCCGCGCCCCCCGTTTCCGTTTCTCCGGCACCCGGTTGCTGGGCGCCGCGCTGCTGGGCACCGCTCTCCTCGCCGCTCCGGCGGCCACCGCCAAGACGGCCGCGACCGCGCCGGCCCAGGTCTTGTTCGACCGGGTCAACCAGCTCGTGCAGGACCGGTACGGCGGCCTCTCGACAGTCGACCGTGCCGCGCTGCGCAGCGAGTATCAGCTGCGCCTCGACGCGGTTTGTGCTCCCGAGCCTCAGACCTGCGCCTCGGCCAAGGCGTACCCGGTGGTCCAGGCCGAGATCACGGCGCTGGGCGACGAGCACAGCTTCTTTCAGACACCGGACGATTTTGGAGATTTTGTTGCGAGCGCGACCGGGGGCAACCGCAAGCAGTTTGGGGTCAAGCTCGCGCGGCTTGACGGAGAGAACCGGGTGGTGCTGGAGGTGGTGCCTGATAGTGCCGCTGCTGAAGCCGGCCTGAGCCGGGGCGACGTTCTCCAGACCATCGGGGGACAGGCCTACACCTACGAGCGCCTGCGGACCGCCCGCCTGGGGGATCAGGCCACGTCGCTGGGAGTGGACCGCCAGGGTCGGCGCCTGGAACTGACGATTACGCCCCGCGAGAGCAGCACCCGTGATCTGCCGCGCCTGACCTATGCCGGGCCACAGGGCAAGGTGGCGGTGCTGCGCATCCCGACCTTCCTGACCGGGGGCGGCGTGGCCCAGACGGTGCACAACCTCGTGGGACAGGCACAGACACGCGGCGCCACCGGAATGATCGTGGACCTACGCGGCAACGGCGGCGGCAGTCTCAGTGAGTGCGACAGCGCCGTGAGCGCCTTTGTACCGGACTTCGTGCGGGTGGCGCGCACGAGCGACGGTGACGTGCAGACTCGCGTGAGCCGCGGCCTGCGCCTCGAAGACGGACAGGCCCAGGGCGGCGTGCGCAACCCCAAACTGTGGACCGGCCCGCTGGCGGTACTGGTGGACAAGTCCAGTGCCTCGTGCAGCGAGTTCTTCGCCTATGAGATCCAGTACGCCGGGCGCGGCCCGGTCATCGGGGAGGACACGGCTGGGGTGGGCAACACGGCCACCCGCGTCTTCCCTCTGCCCGAGGACGCAGCGCTGCAGCTGACCATCACCAACTACGTCAAGGCCAACGGCGCGCCCTACCCAGTGCGCGTCACGCCCGACCAGCCAGTCACCCAGACCGAGGAGACCATCCGGCGGCTGACGCAGGGCGTGGACCAACTGCTCGACAGCGGCGTGCGTGCCCTGAGCGCCGCGCCCACCCTGTCCAGCGACCGCGCGCGCAACTGAACTCCGGAGGCGGGTAAAGAGAGCGGCCGGCGCCTCTGGGAGGCCAGCCGCTCTCTTGATGTTTTTGCCCTCAATCGGCAGCAGCCTGGGCCTGCTCACGGGTGGGCATGTCCCGCAGGGCCCAGCGCAGTCCCACGGCCGTGAGCAGCCCGATGGCGAGCAGCGTGAGCCAGGGCAGCAGGGTAAAGTCGAGGCGGCTCCCGGCGTCGATCAGGAGACCGCCCAGAAAGTTACCCAGTGCTCCCCCCACTCCCAGACTGATGGCCGAGAAGCCGAAGTAGCTGCCCGTGAGTCCCTCAGGCGCGAGGCGGGCTGTGAGGGTCTGCTGCATGGGGTACACGAGCATGGTGCCCAGGCTGTAGAGGGCCACACAGGCCAGCAGTTGCCCGAAGGTGACCGCCAAGCCCATGAGGCCCAGCGAGACGGCCACGCTGAGGACCGCAGCGACCAGGACCACCCGTGCCCGCAGATGTCGCTCGACGAGCCGCAGCAGCGGGTATTGCAGCGCCACGGCCAGCCCCGCCGAGAGACCGTAGAGGGGTCCCGTGGCGCCGGGACCGGCCAGGTCGACTGCCTTGAGAGTCACCGCCACGTTGAGCTGCGTGCTGAGCAGAAAGTACCCGCACAGCACGAACGTGAAACGCCGGAAGGCCCGGTCGTGCAGGGCCACTCCCAGTCCGGCCAGGGCGCGGTCGCCCGCGCGCGGGGTGGGGCGCACGTGCGGCAGGGTGATTGCCAGGACCACCAGCGCGAAGATGTAGGCGCTGCTGGCGATCAGGGCGGCGCGCTGGAAGCCCAGGGTGATGAGCCAGGCGCCCAGCAGCGGCCCCGTGACCATGCCGAGGTTGCCGGCGATGCTGATGAGGCCGAACATCCGCGCGCGGAACTCCGGCGGGGTGACGGCCGTGATGGCTGCGCTCTTGGGAGCGTCGAACAGGCCGCCGCCGATGCCGGCCAGCAGCGAGGCCGCCAGCAGCTCAGGCAGCGTGCCGGAGAAGGCCATCCACGCGAAACCCAGCGTGCGGATCAGGCACCCGGCCAGGATGAGCGGCTTGGGGCCGAGGCGGTCGGCCCAGGCCCCTCCGAAGACGGTCAGCCCCTGCTGCGTGAGCTGACGCAGGCCCAGCACCAGCCCCACGCTGGCTGCGGCCCAGGCCAGGCCGTCCACAAAATGCACCGTGATGAGGGGGATGACGAGAAAAAAACCTCCCCACATCAGGAAGGTGACGCCGATCAGGCCCAGCTGGGCGGGGGACAGGCGCAAGCGGGCGGCGGCGGGAGCAGACACGTTGCCGAGGCTACACCCGCGCCTCCGGGGGGTGGCCGGCTGGACCGGACTGCTTGGACCTCCCGAACGGCGTCTAGGCTGACGCCGAGGTGAGAAGAATGGGCCGCCCGCCTGAAGTCGGGCGCCATCCGCGCGCGCCGCCCTGCTGCCAGCATGAGGCTCATGAAACAGATTGCCCAGCGGAGCCGCCCGGCTCCCCGTTTCGCCCTCGGCGCCGCGCTGACCGGTGCCGCCCTGCTGCTGGCCTCCTGCGGCGGCACCATGGCCGGGCCCGGCACCGAGGACACTCAGCCCATCATCTTGCCTGGGGAACAGCTCGGACGGATTCCGGGGCAGATCACGCCCTTCACGGTGGGCCAGGCCGCGTCCGTGAAGCCAGAGGAACTGAATGAGAGCGCTCCAGTCTCGGCGACGGGCAGTTTTGACCTGGGTCTTCCTACCGTGACGAGTATGACGGCGAAGTACAGCGACTTGCTGTTCAACGCTACTGATGTATTTGGAGCCTGTTCGAATGTCACCACCACTGCGCCGGATAGCCTGAGGCTGTACCCCATCGCCACCCTGAAGACCGACACCGGTCAGCCCCTGACCGCCAACGCATCGGGCAGCACGACGGCCAAGAACTGGTGGTTCGCCAGCCAGGACGCTTCCTACACCTTTCAGGGCGAGTGCATTGGGCTGGGAACCGTGAACGCCACGTTCAATCTCAAACTCGGCTGGAATGTCTTGGACGTCAACTATGGTGGGACGGTCACCAGCTACACCCAGGTTGACGCCCCGACAGCCCCGGTCGAGTGGCGGACCGGCGGTCTGGGCTCGCAGCGCCTCAACAACGCACTGGAACCCTGGAAGAACTCGGCCGCCTACCGCGCGCGTCAGTAGGGAACGATAAGCGAACACCCCCACAGGAGTGTGGGGGTGTTGCTGGTCTGGCTCGGGAGGTAGGGGTCGAACCTACGACCATTCGATTAACAGTCGAACGCTCTACCACTGAGCTACTCCCGAATACAGGTGGTATGCGGCCGTTTCCGGCGCGAGAGGGATAGTAGCATGGTGTTCCGAAGTCTTGCAAGTCCTGACCGCGTGAGGTCTGGCCGGCCCGCTCAGGCCTCGGCGCCGCCGGGCATGATGGCGCCGGGCGTCACACCCAGGCGGCGCAGCGCCTCGGCCCAGCGGTCTTCGGCGGGCACGTCCCACAGCAGTTCCGGCGTGTCCTGCTCCACCCAGACCCAGGCTCCGGCCCGGGCTTCTTCGGTCAGTTGGCCGGCGCGCCAGCCCGCGTAGCCCAGCACGAGCATGTAGCGCTGGCCGCTCGCCATTACGGCGCGCAGGACGTCGAGGCTGCTCGTGACGTTCAGGCCGTCCAGCAGCCGCATCTCACCGTCCAGGCCCAGGGGGTCGGGATAGAGGCACCAGCCCAGCGAGGGGTCCACCGGGCCGCCCATCCAGGCCGGAATGTCCTGTCCCGGGGCGTCCGGCATGAGTTCGCTGACGGTCTGCGGGGCCGGCGCGTTGACGATCAATCCCATCGCACCTCCCAGATCGTGCTCCAGCAAGAGAATGACCGTCCCCCCGAACACGGCTCCGTGCAGGTGGGGACTGGCGACCAGAAACGTCAGCGCGCGGCCCATCAGGTCTCAGCCTAGCGGGCCGGGCGGCGCGGGAGTAGAGGCCGTGGCCTTCATGCGGCGCCCGGTGTCCATCCGCATGAGATCAGGCGCCACCGGACGCTGGCCCTGAAGCACCACAGAAAAACCCCCACCGCAGGGGTGGGGGCAGGAAAGGGAAGAAGGACTCAGGCGCTCGCGCCGGTCCGGCGGCCGCCCCGGCGCTTGGGCGCCTCGGTGTCGGGGGCGGGCACCACTGGGGCGCTGCTGCCGCGGGGGGTTTCTAGCGCCTTCAGGCCGCCGACCAGGGCGACGTCCAGCACCTGATCGACCGTCTCGCAGGGATGGAAGCTCATCGAGGCGCGCAGGTGGGCCGGGATGTCGCGCAGATCGGCCTCGTTGGCCTTGGGCATGATGATGTGCTTGATGCCCGCACGCCGCGCGCCCAGCACCTTCTCCTTCAGGCCGCCGATGGGGAGGTAACGCCCCGTCAGGGTCATCTCGCCGGTCATCGCCACATCGTGACGCGCCGGGATGCCCGTGAGGGCCGAGATCAGGCTGGTTGCCATCGCGCCCCCGGCACTCGGGCCTTCCTTGGGGATGGCGCCGGCCGGCACATGCACATGCATCTCGCTGTTGTCGAGGCGGTCCTTATCGATGTGGAAGCGCTCGGCGTTGCTCTTGGCGTAGGTCAGGGCCGCGCGGGCCGATTCCTTCATCACGTCGCCCAGCTGTCCGGTGAGGACCAGGCCCTTGCCGGGCATGATGCTCGTCTCGACGAACAGGATGTCGCCGCCCACGGGCGTGTAGAACATGCCGGTGCTCACGCCGACCATGTCTTCCTTGTTCTCGCTCTCGGGGGTGTGGCGGGCCTGCCCCAGGTAGCGGTCGAGTTCTTTGTCGGTCACCTTCACGCGCTTGGCGTCCCCGGTGGCGATGCGGCGGGCGACTTTGCGGGCCACCGTCCCGATCTCGCGCTCCAGGTTGCGCACGCCGGCCTCACGGGTGTAGTTGGAAATCAGCTTCTCCAGCGAGGCGTCGGTGAACGTGATCTGGTTGGGCTTCAGGCCGTTTTGCGTGAGCTGGCGGGGCATGAGGTAGCGCTTGGCGATCTCCAGCTTCTCCTGCTCGATGTAGCTGGAAAAGTCGATGACCTCCATGCGGTCCATCAGGGCGGCCGGAATCTGCTCGGGGTAGTTGGCCGTGGCGATGAACATCACTTCGCTCAGGTCGAAGGCGACGCCCAGGTAATGGTCGGTGAAGTGCTGGTTCTGCGAGGGGTCCAGCACCTCGAGCAGCGCCGAGCTCGGATCGCCCTGGTAGCTGCTGCCCAGCTTGTCGATCTCGTCGAGCAGCACGACCGGGTTCTTGGTGCCGGCGGTCCGGATACCCTGGATCAGGCGGCCGGGCATGGCGCCGATGTAGGTGCGGCGGTGTCCGCGGATGTCCGACTCGTCCCGGGCGCCGCCCAGGGCGATGCGCACGTACTTGCGGCCCAGCGCCTTGGCGATGCTCTGCGCGATGCTCGTCTTGCCGACGCCGGGAGGGCCGGTGAAGACCAGGATGGGGCCCTTGTTGACCTCGTCGGCGCTGATCTCGCCGCGCTCGGCGCGTTCCTTGCGCAGGCGGCGCACGGCCAGGAACTCCAGTACGCGGTCCTTGACCTTCTCCAGGCCGTAGTGGTCCTCGTCGAGCACCTGCGCGGCCTCGCCGACGTCCAGACGGTCCTCGCTGCGCACGTTCCAGGGCAGTTCGGTGACCCATGTCAGGTAGGTGCGGATGACCGAAGCCTCGGCGGCGTCGGGGTGCATGCGCGAGAGGCGGTTGACCTCGCGGTCGATGTCCTTTTTGACCTCGGGCTTGAGCTCCAGCGCGTCGATCTTGGTCCGGAAGGCCTCGGCCTCGTCGCCGTCGTCGTCCTCGCCGTTGAGCTCCTTCTGGATGACCTTCATCTGCTCGCGCAGGTAGTACTCGCGCTGGTTTTTGTCGATCTCTTCCTTGACCTGGGCGCGGATCTTGGCCTGCACGGCCTGCACTTCCTGCTCGGTGTCGAGCAGCGTCAAGATCTTGCGCAGGCGGCCCTCGACGGTGTCGATTTCCAGCAGCGCCTGCTTGTCCTCGAGCTTGAAGTCGAGGTTGAAGGCGATGTGGTCGGCCATCTCGCCGGGGTCTTCCTTGCCCTGGATGGTCTGCACGCTCTCGGTGTTCAGGCGGCCGCCGCTGGCGACGGTCTCGAACTTCTCGCGCAGCTCGCGGGCCAGGGCCTGAAGCTCCACGCCGCCGCTCTTGCCTTCGGGCAGGGCTTCGATGTCGGCGCGCAGGTAGTCGCCGCGGGTGTAGGCCGTCACCTTGACGCGCGCCACGGCCGACACGAGCATCTGCACGGTGCCGTCGGGGTTCTTGCGCACGCGCAGCACGTTACAGGCGGTGCCCACGTCGTACAGGTCGCTGCCCTTGGGGTCGTCAACGTCCTTGTCGCGCTGCGAGACGATCAGGATGACCTTCTCACCGCTCATGGCGGCCTCGATGGCGCCGATGGACAGGGCGCGGCTGGCGTCGATGTGCTGGACCATGGTCGGGTAGATCACGCTGCCGCGGACGGGGCAGACGGGGATGTTCTTGGGAAGGCTGGGGTGTTCGGTGGGCATGCGGTACTCCTTGTGGCCCTGACCCTGTGAAGCTGCCGGGTGGGAGAGAACGTCTGACCCTGGCGAATACTTCTACCAGGAAACTTGAGTGTAACTATATCAAGTTTCGGCAGTTCGCGCAAGCCGTGCGGCCTGTACGTCCTGCCCCGAAAATGCGTCTGTCACGCTAAAATTCTACTGCCGCCGTCTGATACGACCCTCACGGAAAGCTGATGTGGAGTTAACTCTTCGGCAGGAAGACGAGGGGGTTGCCGGTCGGCTGGAGCATGGCTGGCGGCCCGGACCCACAGGCCGGGTTTCGTACCTGCGCCGGGTGGGCACGACAGAAAGACAGGACCGCCGTGGAGACGGCGGTCCTGCGCTGGAATGACTTCTGGGACTCAGGCGCGCAGCAGATCGGCCGCGATGATGACCTTCTGGATTTCGCTCGTGCCCTCGTAGATGCGCAGCAGCCGCTGGTCGCGGTAGAAGCGTTCGACCGGCGAGTCTTTCATGTAGCCCATGCCGCCGGCCACCTGCACGGCCTTGTCGGCCACCTGCGAGAGCGCCTCGGTGGCGTGGTACTTGGCGACGCTCGCCATGCGGCGCACGTCCTGGCCCTCGTCCACCATCCAGGCGACTTTCTGCCACAGCACGCGGCTTGTCTGCACGGCGATCTCCATCTCGGCGAGCATGAACTGCACCGCCTGGAACTCGGCAATGGGTTTGCCGAACTGCTCGCGGGCCTGCGCGTGCGCCACCGACAGGTCCAGCAGGCGCTGCATGGCCCCTGTGGAGCGCGCGGCGATGCCCACCCGGCCGTTCGTCAGGATGCCCAGCGCCTCGCGGTAGCCCAGGTCGAGCGGCCCCAGGAGGTTCGCGGCCGGAATGGCGGCGTCCTCGAAAATCACCTCGGCCGAGAGCGATCCTTTCTGGCCCATCTTCTCGTCAATCTTGCCGATGCTCACGCCGGGGGTGTTCTGCGGCTCGACCAGAAAAGCGCTCATGCCGCGCGTGCCCTTGGCGGGGTCGGTGATGGCGATGACGGTCAGCAGCCCGGCAATGGGCGCGTTCGAGATGTAGTGCTTGGTGCCGTTCAGGACGTACTCGTCTCCGCGTTTCTCGGCCCGCGTGCGGATGTTGGCGGCGTCGGAGCCGCTGCTCGGCTCGGTGATGGCGAAGCCCGCCACGCACTCGCCCGTCGCCATGCGGGGCAGAAAGCGGCGTTTTTGCTCCTCGGTGCCCAGCCGGACCAGCCCGCTCGTGCCGATGGACGCGTGGGCCGAGATCATGCCCCCGAACCCCATGTGCCCCTGGCCGAGTGCCTCGTACACGGCGCAGCGGCCCAGCGCGCCCAGGCCCACGCCCCCATACTCCTCGGGAATGCTCAGCCCGAACAGACCCAGGTCGGCGGCCCCCCGCAGCAGCTCGGGCGGAATGCGGTTGGTGTCCTCGATCTCGTGCGCGCGCGCCTCGACGCGGGTCAGCCCGAAATCACGGATGATCGCCTGCATGTCGCGCAGGTCGCCCGGCAAGTCGAAATTCATGTTGGGGTTCAGCCTACACCCGGCTGGCGCCCGCGCAGCGCCTCCGGCAGCGTGCTGGGTGGGGGATATTGACACCCGGCACGCTGCCGCCTACACTGCTTAGGCCTGCAAAGGCTGTGATGGTGGCTTTAGCTCAGTTGGTTAGAGCGCCGCTCTGTGGAAGCGGAGGCCGGGGGTTCAAATCCCCTAAGCCACCCCAGAAGTTCCCCGGCTCATATGCCCTTGGGCCTGCGCCGGGGCTTTTTTTTACCAGTAGGGCAGGCGTGCGGGGATGGCGGAACTGGTAGACGCACCAGACTTAGGATCTGGTTCCCATAGGGAGTGAGGGTTCAAGTCCCTTTTCTCGCACCAACACTCGGGGAGCAGTCGGGCATGTGCCGGGCTGCTCCCCAGCTCTTTTGCTCCGGACAGCCGACACCCGGCGGACAAAAAGCACTATGATGCTCGGCGGCATGTCGCGCGCCCTCGCCGGGAACCGCTCCGGCCCGGACCTCCGGGCCGCCCGGTTCCGGGCGGCGCAGGCGGCGTCACAAGCACACAACCAGGGCCACGCGCAGGCGCACGGCGCGGCGCGGAGGCCAGACGGGAGACGTATGGCAGAGCTGATCAGCAGGGAAGGCAACAAGGTGGAGTTCAAGGTCTCGGTGCCCGCCGCCGAGGTGAACCGCATGTACGACCAGGTGTGGGCAGGCCTCGCGCGCGACGTGCGCGTGCCCGGGTTCCGGCCCGGCAAGGCGCCGCGCAAGGTCATCGAGGGCCGCGTGGGTAAGGGCTACGTCGAGCAGGAAGTGCGCGACCGTCTACTCCAGACCCACTACCCCCAGGGCGCGCGCGACCTGAAGCTCAACCTCGTGGACGCCACCATCGACCCGCAGGACCTCGCGAGCGGCCGGAGCTTCGACTTCACGGTGCGCGGCGAGACCTACCCCGAGGTCAAGCTGGGGGACTGGCGCGGCGCCAGCGTGACGGCCGCCGCCCCCGAAATCACCGACGAAGTACTGGGCCGCACTCTCGCCGATCTCCAGGAGCGCAACGCCACGTTCGAGAGCGTGGAGCGTCCCATCGAGGCCAGCGACCAGGTGACGATCCAGGAGCAGGGCGAAGACGGCGGTACCTACCCCATCTACCTCGATGTGGCCGAAGAGCACGTGCGCGCCGCCCTGCTGGGCAAGCAGAAGGGCGACACCGTCGAGATCACCGTGCCGGCCCACCAGCACGGCGACCACGAGCACGCCGAGCACACCGTCACCGTGACCGTGCAGGACGTGAAGACCAAGCAGCTTCAGGAGCTGAACGACGACTTCGCCAAGTCGCTGAACTTCGACGACATCGAGCGCCTGCGCACTGACCTGAAGGGTGAACTCGAGCGCCGCGCGCAGCAGGAGGGCGACAACGCCCGCCGCGAGGAGTTTGTCACCAGCCTGGTCGACGGCATGACGGTGGACATTCCTCAGGCGCTGCTCGACCGCCGCCGCGAGGCGATGCTCGAGGAGATCAAGGAAGACCTGGGCCGCCAGGGCGTGCAGTGGGGCGAGTACGAGGCCTTCATGCAGGAGCAGGGCAAGCTCGACGAATTCATGGCCGATCTGGCCAAGAACGCCGAGACCCGCGTCCGGCGCGACCTGGCCCTCGAGCAGCTTGCCGAGGACCTGAACGTGCAGGTGTCCGACCTCGAGTTCAACCAGACCATGAGCGCGCTGGCCCAGGCCAATAACCTGACCCCCGAGCAGCTCTCCTCGCAGCTCGGCCCCAACGGCCTGAACTCGTACTACATCAGCCTGATGCGCGAGAAGGGCCTCCAGCAGGCCATCTCCTCGCTCGGCGGCGAGCAGGCCACCGAGAAGCAGCCCGAGCAGAAGGACGAGCAGACCGAAGGTGAAAGTGAAGCTCCTGCCGAAGAGCAGAGCACCGCGCACCCCGAAAACCAGCCGGCCGGCGAGTAAGACCGCCGCTCCGGGGGCCTGACCCCCGTACCCAGGGACACGCTGACGCGGCGTGTCCCTGTTTTGTGGCTTGGTCCTCTCTATTGCACCGGGTTCAGACCGCCGTAAATTGTTTGAACGGGCGTTCAAAGAATGCTACGGTCTGGAGCGTGACTGCGCCCGGCCCCGCCCCCGTTTCCTCCGCGCCCGCTGTGGGCATCCTGGCCGTTGGGGGGTACGCCCCCGCGCAGGTGGTCCCGAACGCCCACTACGCCGCGCGGCTGGAGACCACCGACGAGTGGATCCGTAGCCGCAGCGGCATCCGCGAGCGCCGCCACGCCGCGCCCGAAGAGACGGCGAGTGTGCTGGGCGGCCGGGCTGTGGGGGACCTCCTGACCCGCTTTCCCGGCGCGCTGGAAGGCGTGGACCTCGTGATCTGCGCGACGAGCAGTCCCGATGCCATGTTTCCCTCGACGGCCGCATTGATCGCGGGCGCGGCGGGCCTGCGGGGCGCGGCGGCCTTCGACGTGAGCGTGGCGTGCAGCGGGTTCGTGTACGCCCTGAGCGTGGCGCACGCCATGGTCGTGGCCGGCACCGCCCGGCGCGCGCTGGTGGTCGGTGCCGAGGTCATGAGCCGCGTGGTGGACCAGGACGACCGCAGCACCGCGATCCTGTTCGGGGACGGTGCGGGGGCGGTCGTGGTCGGACCGGTACCGGTGGGCTACGGCGTGCAGGCCTTCGCGCTGGGGGCCGACAGCAACGGCGGCCCCAGCCTGTTCCTGCGCGGCGCGGCCGACACCTTGCCGGGCGGCACGGCGATGGGGCCGCACCTCACCCAGAACGGCCGGGAGGTCTTCAAGTTCGCGGTGAGGATCATGGGCGACATGACCGAAGAGGTGACCCGCCGCGCGGGCCTGGCGGTGAGCGACATCGACGTGTTCGTGCCGCACCAGGCCAACGTGCGCATCATCGAATCGGCGCTGGAGCGCTTCGGGCTGCCGCTGGAGCGCGCAGTAGTCAATCTCGACCGCTACGGCAACACGAGCGCGGCGAGCATTCCCCTCGCGCTGGCCGAGGCGCAGGCGCAGGGCCGGATGAAGGACGGGGCCCAGGTGGTCCTCGCGGGGTTCGGCGGGGGGCTGAGCTGGGGCGCGGCGGCGCTGCGCTGGTGGGACGGCGGGCGGCGTGGGGGCCACACCGGGGAGTGAGCGCTGGTTCGCGCTTTTGCGCGTTTCGTCGCCCGCGTCCCCGTTTCTCTGAACAGCCGTTCGGAGAATGGTAGCCTGCGAACCGTGAAAGCAATTGGCATCGTGGCCATGGGAATATACGTGCCGCCGAAGGTCGTCACCAACGCCGACTTCGAGGCCCGCATGGACACCAACGCCGAGTGGATCGAGTCGCGCACCGGCATCCGGGAGCGGCGGCACGCCGAGCCGGGGGTCTATACCTCGGACATCGGGGTGGGGGCCGTGCGCGACCTGCTGCGCCGCGACCCCGACGCTCTCAAGGACGTGGATACGGTCATCTGCGCGACTGCGACCCCAGACGCCCTGTTTCCCAGCACGGCGGCGCTCGTCGCCGGTCAGGTGGGGCTGACGGGCGCGGGGGCCTTCGACCTCCTCGCGGCGTGCAGCGGCTTCGTGTACGGTCTGAGCATGGCGCAGGGCCTGATCCTGGCCGGCACCGCGCGGCGGGTGCTGGTCATCGGGGCGGAGGTGCTGACCACCATCGTGGATCAGGAGGACCGCAACACCGCGATCCTGTTCGGCGACGGCGGCGGCTGCGCGGTCGTGGGCGAGGTGCCGGACGGGTACGGTTTCCAGGATTTCGTGCTGGGCGCCGACAGCGCGGGCGGGCCCGCCCTGTACCAGCGCTGCATCGCGCCCACGCTGCCGGGCGGCGCGCCGATGGGCGAGAAGGCGGGCATGAACGGCCGCGAGGTCTTCAAGTTCGCGGTGCGGGTGCTGGGCGACAGCGGCAACCAGGTCTTGAAGAAGTCGGGACTGACCCCCGCCGACGTGGACTGGGTCATTCCGCATCAGGCGAACCTGCGGATCATCGAGGCGGCCGTGCAGCGCTTCGGCATTCCCATGAGCAAGACGGTCGTGAACCTGCACCGCTACGGCAACACGTCGAGCGCCACCGTGGCCCTCGCGCTGCGCGAGGCGGTAGACGACGGCCGCGTGCAGGACGGCCAGCAGCTGCTGCTCGTCGCGTTCGGCGGCGGCCTGAGCTGGGTCGCGGCCACGATGAAATGGTGGGGTGGGGGCCGCTCGCTCGGCGCGCTCGCGGCCCCGCAGGAGGCACACGCATGAAGATCGCCGCTCTTTTTCCGGGCCAGGGGTCGCACGCCGTGGGCATGGGCGTGGACCTCGCCGCCGCCTTTCCCGAAGCCGCCGCCGTCTACACGCAGGCCGAGACCACACTGCCGGGCCTGCGCGCCCTGATCGAGTCCGGCCCGCTGGAGGACCTGACCCTCACAACCAACCAGCAGCCCGCATTGGTCGCGGCGTCGGTGGCGGCCTACCGCGCGTGGCAGGCGCAGACCGGTCTGAAGCCCGACTACGCCGCCGGGCACTCGCTGGGCGAGTATTCGGCCCTGGTGGCGGCGAGCGTCCTGGACCTGTCGGCGGCCCTGCGGCTCACGCGCCTGCGCGGCGAGCTCATGCAGGCGGCCGTGCCGGTGGGCACCGGGGCCATGAGCGCCGTGATGGGCGACCCGGAGACCGTGCGCGAGGTCTGCGCGGCCCTGGAGGGTGTACAGCCCGCCAACTTCAACGCGCCGACCCAGACCGTCATCTCGGGTGAGAAGGCGGCGGTCGAGGTGGCGGGCGCCGAGCTGAAGGCGCGCGGGCTCAAGATCATTCCGCTGAAGGTCAGCGCGCCCTTCCACTGCGCCCTGATGGAGCGCGCGGCCGAGGGCCTGACCCCCGCGCTGGAAGCCGCGCCCTACGGCCCCTATGCTTTCCCGGTCGTGGCGAACGTGACGGCGGAGGCGGGGGCCGACCCTGCGCGGACGGCCGAACTGCTGCGCGCCCAGATCACCGGCAGCGTGCGCTGGGTCGAGTCGGTGCAGGCCCTGGCCGCGCTCGGCGTGGACACCTTCGTCGAGTTCGGCCCTGCCGCGGTCCTGACCGGCCTCGTCAAGCGCATCCTGCCGGACGCCCGCACCCTGAACGTGGGCACGGCCCAGCAGGTGCGCGACTTCACGCTGTAATTCCGGGGCCTTTCCCCCTTCTTTCCGAGGACTTCATGACCGATTCGCAGATTGCCGCTTCCCAGAATTCCAGCACCCCCGACGCCCCCCCCCGCAAGGTCGCCCTCGTGACCGGCAGCAGCCGTGGCCTGGGGCGGGCCACGCTGCTGCGCCTCGCCCAGGACGGCTTCGACGTGGCGGTCCACTACGGCCGCAACGCCGACGAGGCCGGGCGCGTGGCCGACGAAGCCCGCCGCCACGGGGTGCGCGCCGAGGTGTTCGGCGCCGACCTCTCGGTGCCCGCGAACGCCGGCAAACTGGTCGAGGACGTGCTGGCCGCCTTCGGGCGCCTTGACGTGCTGGTGAACAACGCCGGCGTGACCCGCGACGGCCTCGCCGTGCGGATGAAGGACGAGGACTGGGACCTAGTCATCCAGACCAACCTGTCGAGCGCCTTCGCCGCCTGCCGCGCGGCCCTCAAGCACATGATGCGGGCGCGGACCGGGCGCATCGTCAACGTGGCCTCGGTGGTGGGGCTCACCGGCAATCCGGGGCAGGCCAACTACGTCGCCAGCAAGGCCGGCCTCATCGGCCTGACCAAGGCGCTCGCCAAGGAGTACGGTGGCCGGGGCGTCACCGTGAACGCGGTCGCGCCGGGCTTCATCGAGTCCGACATGACAGCCACCCTCCCGGAGGGCGTGCAGAAGGGCTACCTAGCGAATATCCCGCTGGCGCGCTTCGGGCAGCCCGAGGAGGTCGCGGCGGTCGTGGCCTTTCTGGCGAGCGAGGGCGCGGCCTACGTGACCGGCCAGACCATCGGCGTGGACGGCGGCCTCAACCCCCACTGAGGCCCCCTGGCCGGACGGCTGGGCTTGGACCCCGTTCAGGCAAAGGGGAGAAGCGGCGCCGGCGCGTGTAGACTGGCGCAGAATTCAGGTTCTAGAAGGAGGAACTGACATGGCAACTTTTGACGACGTGAAAGATGTGATTGTGGAAAAGCTGGGTGTGGACGCGGACAAGGTGGTCCCCGAGGCCCGTTTCGTCGAGGATCTGGGCGCGGATAGCCTGGAGACCGTCGAGCTGATCATGGGTCTGGAAGACAAGTTCGGCGTGACCATTCCCGACGAGGAAGCCGAGAGCATCCGCACCGTGCAGGCCGCCATCGACTACATCGAAAGCAAGCAGTAAGCCGGCTGCGCCGCTGAGCGGGAACCGCGTGTTCCGGCCGGCGGCGGACCGGGCAGGGCAGGGGGGCGAGGGAGGCGCGGCGCGACAGAGGCCCGCCCTTCGCCCCATTTCCCATTTTCCTTGGGCGCTGGCCGGTGGGGGCTGGCGGCCCGGACCCCAGGAGGCAAGGCACATGGCAATTACAGGACTCAAGCGGGTGGTGATCACGGGCCTCGGTCCGGTCACGCCCATCGGTCTGGGCGCGGCGACCTACGCCGAGGCGCAGCGCGCGGGCAAGAGCGGCATCACCCCCATCACCCGGTTCGACCCCGCCGACGTGGCGAGCAAGATCGCGGGTGAGGTCAGTGAGAGCCTCGACCCCTACGTGAATCCGCGCGAGGCCCGCAAGCTCGACCGCTACGTGCAGCTCGCGCTGACGGCGGCGGCGCTGGCGGTCGCCGACAGCGGCCTCTCGGAAGAGGAACTACGCGGCGAGCGCACCGGCACCGTGCTGGGCAGCGGCATCGGCGGGGTCCAGACCTTCGAGGAACAGTCGCTGGTGCTGCACACGCGCGGCGCCGGGCGCATCTCGCCCATGTTCGTGCCCATGCAGATCGCCAACATGAGCACCGGCCACGTCGCCATGCGCTACGGCGCGACCGGTCCCAGCAGCACGGTCGTGACCGCCTGCGCGACCGGCACCGGGGCCATCGGCGACGCGGCGCGGTACATCCAGCTCGGCCTGGCCGACGTGATGCTCGCCGGGGGCAGCGAGGCCTCGATCACGCCCATCGCCATCGGGGGTTTCTCGAACATGAAGGCCCTCTCGACCCGTAACGACGACCCCCAACACGCCAGCCGGCCCTTCGCGGCCAGCCGTGACGGCTTCGTGCTGGGCGAGGGCGCGGGCGTGGTCGTGCTCGAGGAATACGAGAAGGCCAGGGCGCGCGGCGCGACCATCTACGCCGAGATCGTGGGCTACGGCACGAGTGCCGACGCGCACCACATCACCATGCCGGCGCCCGAGGGCCGGGGCGCGCAGGTCGCCATGCGTATGGCGCTCGGCACGGCGGGCGTGAACCCCGACGAGGTCGGGTACATCAACGCACACGGCACGAGCACGCACTTCAACGACCTGCACGAGACCCAGGGCATCAAGCACGTGTTCGGGGACCACGCCTACAAGCTCGCCATCAGCAGCACGAAGTCCATGACCGGGCACCTGCTGGGCGCGGCCGGGGCCATCGAGGCGATTGCGGTCGCACAGGCTCTGAGGGACGGTATTCTTCCCCCGACCATCAACCTCACCGACCCCGACCCCGAACTGGACCTCGACTACATTCCCGAGGGCGCGCGCGAGAAGCAAGTCGAGTACGCGCTGAGCAACTCGTTCGCGTTCGGCGGCCAGAACGCCGCGCTGCTGTTCAAGCGGGTCTGATCCGGTCGGCGGCCGGGGAGAGGAGCGCCGCTGTGGCCTCTTCCCCCGGCCGCCGTCAGATCGGTCAGGTCGCGCCGGCCGTGATCCGTACTAGCCTGGGAGCTGACGTTCCCCTTACCGCCCCGAGGTTTTCTGTCAAGGAGTGACTACCGTGCCTGCCGAAGTGTCCGACCTGTCCGCCACGCCCGAAGCGCCCGCCACGAAAAAGGCGGTTCGCCGCACGTCCCGCAAGGCCCGGAAGGCGGCCGTGCCGGGCGACCGGCTGCGGACCCTGAGCACCGTCGCCAACGCCGAGAGCCGTTATCTCAACCGCGAGCTGTCGTGGCTGGCGTTCAACGAGCGGGTGCTGGCCGAGGCCCGCGACACGCGCAACCCGCCGCTGGAGCGCCTGAAGTACGCGGCCATCTGCGGCAGCAACCTCGACGAGTTCTTCATGGTGCGCGTCGCCGGCGTTCACCGCCAGATCGCCGCTGGGGTCATGGTGCCCGGCCCCGACGGCCTGAAGCCGCGCGAGACGCTGACCCTGGTCCGTGAGCGGACCCATGACATGCTGCGCGAGATCGAGAAGGCGGCCCGGCACGCCCTGCGTGAGCTGCAGGAGGCGGGCGTGCGCATGACGCGTGTCGCGGATCTGGGCAAGCGGGCGCGGGCGCAGCTGCGCGAGCATTACTTCGCCGAGATTCAGCCGGTGCTGACGCCGCTGGTCGTGGACCCCAGCCATCCCTTTCCTTACCTCAGCAACCTCAGCCTGAACCTGGGTGTGCTGCTCGGGTCGGACGAGGGCGAGGAACCCGATTTCGCGCGGGTCAAGATTCCGGTCGGCGTGCTGCCGCGCGTGGTGGCGGTGGGCGACCAGCTCCTGATGCTCGAAGACGTGATCGCCGCGCATATCGGCGAGCTGTTCAAGGGGCGCCGGGTGCTGCGCGCGCACCTGTTCCGCGTGACGCGCAACACCGATTACGAGTTCGAGGAAGAGGAGGCCGAGGACCTGCTCGCCACCATTGAGGACGGGCTGCGCCGGCGCCGCTTCGGCTCGGCGGTGCGCTTGGAGGTCATCCGCGACACGCCGCAGGACATCCTGGACTTCCTGCGCGAGAAGCTGCGCCTCGCCGCCGAGGACCTGTTCCTGCTCGAAGGCCCGCTGGGCACCGCCGACCTGATGGGCCTGCCCATCAACCGCCCTGACCTCGCCTTCCCCGACTTCACGCCGGCCGTGGCCGACCTCGACGGCGACGAGGAGGACGGCATCTTCGACACGCTGGGGCGCGGCGACGTGATCCTGCACCACCCCTACGACTCGTTCGTGAACGTCCTGAACTTTCTGGAGGAGGCGGCGCGCGACCCGCAGGTGCTGGCGATCAAGCAGACGCTCTACCGCACCGGGGACGACCCCAAGCTGCTCGGCGCGCTGCGCATGGCGGCCGAGAACGGCAAGCAGGTCGTCGCCATGATCGAACTCAAGGCCCGCTTCGACGAGCAGCGCAACATCTCCTGGGCGCGCAAGCTGGAGCGTGCCGGGGCGCACGTGGTGTACGGCGTGGCCGGCCTCAAGACCCATGCCAAGGTCTCGATGGTGGTGCGGCGCGAACCCGGCGGCCTGCGGCGCTACGTGCACATCGGCACCGGCAACTACAACGCCAAGACCGCGCGGCTCTACACTGACCTGAGCCTGCTCTCGGCCGATACCGACCTGGGCGCCGACGTGGCCGAGCTGTTCAACCACCTCACCGGCTATGCCGAGGCCGAGTACACCCACCTGCTCGTGGCTCCCGAGACGGCCCGCACCGGGTTCGAGGCGCTGCTGGAGCGCGAGGCCGAGCACGCCCGCGCCGGGCGCGAGGCCTGGGCGCGCATCAAGGTCAACCAGCTCACCGATCCCGGCATGGTCGAGGCGCTGTACCGCGCGTCCGAGGCGGGCGTGAAGATCGAGATGATCATCCGCGGCGTGTGCTGCCTGCGCCCCGGGATGCCGGGCCTTTCGCAGACCATCCGCGTCCGCAGCCTGTTGGGGCGCTACCTGGAACACGCGCGGGTGTTCGCCTTCGGCAACGGCGGAAGCCCCGAGGTGTATTTCGGCAGCGCCGACTGGATGAGCCGCAACCTCGACCGCCGCGTTGAGGTCATCGCGCCCGTGCTCGAAGACCGGCACCGCGACGCCTTCCTCAAGATTCTGGCGACCGAGTGGAGCGACCAGCGCGGCAGCTGGGAGTTGTGCAGCGACGGCGAATATGAGAAAGAGCCGGGCGATCTCAGTGCACAGCAGACCTTCGCCGACGCCCGGCACCCGGTCTAGGGCCTCTGGGCGGGCCAAAAGCCCGGAGGTGGACGGACGCGTAGGGTTGGGGGCACCATTAAGGCTCGGGCGAGGCGGGGGCAGACTGGGCCGGACTGGCCCACCGGGTGGGGTAGGCTGAGGGCCAAGTCCCTGCCCGAGCCTTCCCACTGATCGCCCCCCGCGACGAAACAGGTGCCGACCATGCTCGAATCTCCCCAGACCAAGAAGGCCACGCCGCCTCCCCGCCTGCCGGTGGGGGCCCAAAACGCCCAGAAGCCCCGGGCACAGGCACCCAAGACCCCGGCCGCGCGCCCGCCTGCCCGCGCCGCACCGACCCGGACCCCGGCTGCCGCCAGCGGGCTGATGGGCCTGTTCAGCGGCAAGTTGAAGAAGCTCGCGGCCGCCGGGCGCGAGGGCCTGAGCAACCTGAGTGCGGGCGCGAAAAAGGTCGTCTCCCAGGCTGGCAAGCTGGCGAGCAATGCCGGACAGGCCATCAAGAAGGGCGTGGTGGACGCCACCTGGAAGAAGGTGGTGGGCGCAGGCGACTTCGCCGCCAAGAAGGTGGGGCAATTCAAGGCCTGGTACGCCACCCCCGAGGGCAAGGCCAAGTTCTGGAAGGGTGTGGCCCTGACCGCCGTGGGGGTTGCCACGGTCGCCTCGGGTGGCGCGCTGACCGCCCCGGCACTGGCGCTGGCGGCCGGCATCAGCGCGGGCGGCGGCATGGCGGCGACCGTCATCGAGAACAAGGTGTTCAACAGCGCGGCCAAGGCCAAGGCGCAGCAGGACAAGAAGTACAAGTACAAACCCCGCAAGCTGACCGAGGGCATCACGGCGCGCAGCGTCGCGGTGGACGCCCTGGTCGGCAGTGTGGGCGGCCCGGTCCTGAAGTACGGCGCCAAGGCTCTGGTTGGGGTCGGGGTGGCGGTCGCCAAGGGGTCGCTGCCCTTTGCCAAGGGCCTCCTGCACGGCGCGGCAGGTACGGGGAGCAAGGTGGCCGCGCGGGTCTTTCCGAGTGTGGTCAAAACGGCCTTCCGCTCGGTGGGCCGGTTTATGAGCCAGAAGGTGGCGGCCCCGGCCCGCGCTCTGGGCCGGGGCGCGGTGGACGGCGCGCGCAAGATGGCGGCCGGCACCGCGCGGCTGGCCCAGAGAGGCGCCGACAAGGTGAAGACGAGCGGAGTGGGCCGCGCCGTTTCGGCGGGCGTGCGCCGGGCGAGCACCACGCTGCGCCTACACACCCGCACCCTGCGCCGTTTTGCCCGCAACGCCCCCAAGAACGTGGCCGAGTGGACCAAGAAGAAGGTCAAGCAGGTGCGCCGCTGGGACCGCCGCCAGCTCACCCGGCTCAAGGTCGAGGCCCGCAAGAGCCCGGTCCTGAAAGCGGCCCGTAGGGTCCGTGACACGGTGGATGGGCTGGGTGACCGCGTCAGCCGGAAACTGGTCCGCGGCAAGGTCTGGGCGGCCGATGGGCTCGATGCCTTGGGAGCGCGCGTCGGCGAGAAGCTCGGGCAGGCCGGGGGCAAGCTCCAGCAGACGAGCGTGGCCCAGTTCGTGCGCAACCGCAAGGACGGCGTGGTCAAGTACCTCGACGACGTGGTACGCAACAACCCGGACGGCCATTTCGGAAAGGCCATCGTGGAGTTCCGGGCCAGCGGCACGGCCATCCGCACCCACCTAGGCAAGGTGTGGGGAGAAGTGGGACAGGGGCTGAACAAGGACCTCTCGCGTCTGCTGGGCCGGCACGGCAGCCTCCAGGCTGATTTCAAGACTCTGGCCGAGCAGGGCAACCGCGCCCTGTACGACCAGGAGGTCGCCGCCGCCCGCCAGGCCTCCGTGAGTCGCCTGCGCCTGAAAGTCATGCAGGACACGGAAAACGCCGAACTGGCTGCCCAGACCCGGCGGGGGATTCAGGTCTCCGACGGGGTGCGGCAGCAGGCGCGCGACAAGGCCGCGAAGGCAGCCGACGACGCCGTGAACCAGCAGGCCGATCAGCTCACCCGGCAGGCCGAGAAGTTCGTGGCCCGTCATCCGTCCACGGTCGTCGAGACGGCGGCGCTGCGGGCGCAGTCGCTCGAAGCGGCCAAGAAGGTCTCCGAGAAATACTTCGGCAAGGCCAGCGGCCAGAAGGGCCTCATTGAGCGGGCAGGTCTGGTTCTCACGGCGCCCCTGCGCGCGCCCATCAACGACCGGCTGGAGCTGTACAAGAAGTTCGGGGACGCCTTCCGCAGCAGTACGCCCGTCGCCTCGGCCCTGCTGGTGAGCACCGAAGTCGTGACCGAACAGGCCGAGAAGGCCTTTGAGGACAGCTTCAAGAAGTCCACCGAGGGCATGACCGAGCGCCTGGCGGGCCGGCCCGAGAAGGAAAAGAAGCTGAACGCCGAGGAGACGAACGTACTCGTCGAGACCATGAAGGAGACCGAGAAGACCATCTCTCCCTTCGTGGTGCTCGAGGAGATGTGGGGCGAGACCGAGAAGAGCCTGAACATCAAGCCGCCCGAGGAGGAGTGATGTTCGGTCTCTTCGGGCGGAAGAAGGTGGAGGCGAACCTGCGTCAGGGCACCGAAGTCGGCGAGATGAGGGTCACGGCCTTCGATCTGCTGTTCGACCTGGGAAAGCTGTCGCCGGAGTTCGGTCTTCAGCGGGACGACGAGCTGGGGTTCTTCTCGTTGACCTATCACGGGATTCCGGTCACGGCCCCCTACGTGGGGAACGTACAGGGCCTCTCGCTGCGCACCACGCTGCCGGAGTGCAATGTCCGGCGCGCCGCTTCCACCGCTGGCCGGGCCCAGGCGTACCGCTGCCTGGACCACATATGCCGAACCCGACCCGGCGCGCGGGCCTACTTCGATCCGGAAAGTGGGGACCTCGTGGTGGCGGTCGAGTCGGCCGGCTTCGGCGAGCAGCTCCGGGCCGACACGGCCATCGACATCGCCCTGTTCATGCTTGAGGAAGCGGTTCACGCAGCCCGGACCTTCCTGGGTCTGCCGGCCACGCCGGTCAGCCCGGCCCGCGCCGAGCAGTTCGGTGGGGGCTACCACTTCGGCGAGGGGATGAAGACCTACGCAACGGCCCGCGACGCCTTCGCGGCGTATCTGGTCCGGCACCTGTCCTGCGAGGAAGTGTCGCGTGACGGGCGCTCGGTCCTGCTGCGGTCCGGCCCCGTGGACTACGAGGTCATGGGAATGGGCTGGCCCAGCGGGTTCATGGTCGCCACGACGACGCGCGGCTTTCGCCGCAGCGTGCAGGACGACGGACGCTATGTCCGGATCCAGGAACGGCTCGCGCAGCCGGTCGTCAACCCGGAGCGTCCCGGCGAGTGGTCCTGGAATTTCCGTGACCCCGGCCGCACGTCCATCGCCTACTTTCAGGAGGACGGCAGCTTCGTGGTCGGGCAGTACGGATTCGGCAGCCCGCGCACCGATGCCAACGGCGCGGCCTACGAACTGGTGGCCCAGGCACAGAGCCTGAGCGTGTATGCCATGACCCTGCTGACCGAGGAATTGCCCGACGAGCTGTATTCCGACGAGGCCAACCGCCCCAACTGACCCGGCCCCCGGCCGAGCCCAGACGAATGCCCCGCAAGGAGCCGCGATGACCAAGACCCGTGCCAAGACCACCAAGAAGGCTCCTCCCGCCGAGGCCGAGCCGCCGGCCGACAAGGCGCCGCCCAAGACCACCGAGCTCAAGGTGCGCCGGCCCAACGCCCCGGCGCGGGCCAGGGGCGCCGATCTCCTGGGCGCGGCCCTCGAAGCCCAGGGCTTTACCGTTCAGGACGAGCCGGGACTGGGGCGGCGGTTCGCCTTCGAGGGCGGCACCTACTACCTCGTCTCGGCCGAGGGCGACGACACCTTCTACCATCTGCTGTATCCCAATTTCTGGGAGCTGGAGTCGGACGACGAGTACGTGCGCGCCCTGTACGCCTGCGACACCGTGAACCGCGAGGCCAAGCTGGTCAAGCTGCACACCGCCGAGAACGACGTGTGGGCCGGGGTCGAGGCCCTGCACGACACGCCCGCCGCCTTCGCCGCCCAGGTGCCGCGCTACCTCAGCTACCTTCAGGAATCGGTGCGCGCCTTCCGCGACGTGATGCTCGCCGCCGCCGAGGAACTGGCCGAAGCCGAGGCCTGATCTCCCGGCGGGCGGGGCGCGCCCTCGCGCAGCCAGGGCCAGCGTTCGCGGTAGCTGGCCGCCTTGGCGGCGTACAGGGTCGGGGTGTGGTTGAGCGGATTGGGCCGCAGCACTCCGGCGGCGAGGTCGTCCAGGCCACAGGGGGCATAGACCTCGCCGCCCGCGTCCACGCCGACGCAGGTACATTCGACCAGAAACTGCCGGATGCCCTCGCGCGCGCTGCCGATGGCCGGGCGGCTCAAGCCGTGGTGCGCCGGAAACCACAGGTGGACGCGCGCCTGGTTGCGGACCTCGATGGGAGCGCCCAGGTCGGCGAACAGCCCGGCCGCGTAGCGGATGACCGCGTCCTCGGCCTCATAGCTCGTGTCGGGATGCCAGTAGAAGAGGTCGTAGTCGCGGACGCCGTGCGTGGGCGGCAGGTTCCGGCTGACGTTCCAGACCGTGCCGAACAGGGCTCCGGCGACCAGATGCAACTGCGGCGCGCGTTCTTCGAGCAGGGGTAGCCGTTCCAGGATCGCCGCGTTCACGGGGTTGCGGCGCACGGCGGCCAGAAAGTCGGCATCGTTCATTCGCGGTTCAGGCCTTCACGGCGGCCTGGGCCTCTGCCAGCAGGGCTGGAAAGTGGGCAGTCGCGGCCCAGGCGCGGCCCCAGCCGGGCCAGCTGTGACCCAGGCGCAGCTCGGGCAGCAGGTGTTCCGGCACCTTCAACCCGCGTGCGCCGGCCACTGCCCCCACCACGCAGGCGACCGTGTCGGCGTCGTCGCCGCCCAGTACGGCCGGTTCCGTGCTGGCCGGCCAGGAGTCGGCCCTGGCGTGGGCGACCGCCGCTTCCAGCGTGTCAAGGACGTAGCCGCTCTGCGAGGTGACGTGGCCCTCCAAGCCGCGCCGCACGCGGGCACGCACCTCGGCGCGGCCCGTGCGGTCGGCCTTGCCAAAGGCCTCGAAGGCGGGCCGGGTGTCGATGCCCAGCAGCCCGGCGTCCAGTAGCGCGGCGCGGGCGTCGAAGGCGTCCATGGCCCGCAGGCCGCTCTCGGCGGCGTCGCGGTAGGCCGCGTCCCCGGCCAGCGCCTCCAGAAACGCCGTAAAGAACACCGAGGCGTGCACGCAGCGTGGGTCGGCGTGCGTGAGGGCCGTAACGAGCGCCGACTCGCGGGCGAGCGCCGCGCCCTCCAGGCCGACCAGCCATGTGGCGGCAATCCGCATCAGGCCGCCATTGCCGGCCCCCTGGAATCCGCCCAGTTGCCAGGCCCGGACGCCGCCGTCGAGTTGCCCGGAGCGCAGCGCCTCACGGGTCAGGCCGCCCACATCCGGGGGACCGGCGCGCAGCCAGTCCTGCAGGCCGGCGAGCACCCCTGCCAGTCCGTTGCCGCGCGCGTAGCCCAGCAGGGTCGCGGCGACCATCTGGGTGTCGTCGGTGGCCTCGCCGGGCGCGAAGCCGAACACGCTGCCCGGCTGGTAGATCGTGAAGCTCGCGCCGTAGCGGGCGTGGATGGCCTGCGGGGTCTTGAACTCGGTCGCGGCGCCCAGCGCGTCGGCGGCGGCCAGCGAGAACAGCGTGGGCAGTCGGCGGTCGGTCATGGGCTGCATTCTCGCGCACCGGGCCGGGGCAGGGCCCACAGATGCGTGGCCGGAGCCCGGCCCGACTCCTATCCCTCCGCCGGTCCGGCCCATTCCTCCAGCAGGTACTGCAGGCGGGTCTGGGCATTGTCCTGGCTGCCGTACACACTGCGCCGCAGCTCGCCGCCCGGCGCGAAGGCCAGCCAGTGCGGCGTGCCCTCGGTCTGCCAATGCCGCGCGAAGCTGCCGTCCAGGTCGAGGGCCACCGCGAACGGCAGCCGGGCGAAGTCCCGCGCGAACCTGACGAGGGTCGGTTCCACGTCCCCACGCGCCAGGTTGCGGTGCCCGAGACTGGTATGCACGGCCAGCAGGTTCACCCGGTCGCCGAATTCACCGTGCAGCCGCTTCAGGAAAGGAATACCGCGCGACACGCAGCCGGGACATTCCAGGTTGAAGGTCATCACCAGCCCCGGCCGCGTCCAGTTGGCCGGCGGGGGCAGGGGAGAGCCGTAGACGAAATCGGTGGGGGCAGGCCACAGCATGGGCGCAGTACAGCACGTCTGCCCAGACCCTATCCGGGCGAGCAGCGTGCACCAGCGCCCGGACGGGACTGGGCCGCTCCCGTATGCTGGCCGGATGAAGCGCGCCCTGCTCGCCCTGCTGGCCCTCACCGCGGCCCTCCAGACCACTGCCCACGCCTCCACCGTCGCCGAGGTCAAGAAGAAGGGCGTGCTCGTGCTGGGCACCGACCCGACCTTCCGTCCCTTCGAGTTCAAGGGGACCGACGGCCAGATTCAGGGCTTTGACGTCGATATCGCGCGGGCGGTCGCGGGCGACCTGGGCGTGCGGCTCGAGATCCGGGCGGTGGGCTTCGGGGCGCTGATGCCCCAGGCCGTCACCTCGGGGCGGGTGGACATGGCGATGAGCGCCATCACCATCACCGCCGAGCGCGCCAAGGTCGTGGCCTTCAGTGCGCCGTACTACCGCAGCGCTCAGGTGTTCATCGTCCGCGACGGCAATCCCGGCAAGTTCGCGTGGCCCGCCGACGTGAAGGGTAAGACCATCGGCGTGCAGGCCAACACGACCGGGCAGTACGCGGCCGGCGACCTCCTGAAGCCGCGGGGCGCGGTCCTCAAGGTCTACGACGACTTCGCGGGGGGGCTGGCCGACGTGCGCGCCGGGCGTGTGGCCGCCCTGATCGGGGACGCTCCGACCGTCACCGACCTGCAAAAGCGCCTGCCCGGCCAGTTCGCCCAGGCGGGCAAGGCGCTCGTGGCCGAGGATTACGGCATGGTCTTTGCCCGGGGCAGCGACCTCACTGCCGCCGCGAACAAGACCCTGGCCCGCCTGAAGGCCAGCGGCGAGTATCAGAAGCTGCTGAACAAGTGGATCGTGCAGAAGTAGACGGGGTCAGGCGGCGGCCCCCACCCGGATCGCAGGGGTCAGCCGTGCAGGTGATGAAGCGCCGCCACACTCACGCCGATGAGCAGCAGCCCGGCCCAGGCGGTCGGCGTGAGCCGGGTGCCGTCCAGGCGGCGCGAGAGCAGTGCGCTGAGGGCGAGCCCCAGGCCGCCCCAGGTGGCGTAGGCGGTCGCCAGCGGTACGGTCTTCAGCGAGACTCCCAGCAGCCCGAAGGCGAGCAGCACGAGCGCCAGCGCCAGCACCCCCGGCCCCAGGCGGCGAAACCCGTCGGACTTCTTGAGCAGGGCGTTGGCACCCACGTCCAGCACGGCGGCCAGGGCCAGCAGCAGTGGGGCCGGGTTCATGCCCGCACCTGGGCGGGCGCGCGGGTGCCCCGGTGGAGCAGCCAGGTGCCCAGGCACAGGCCTCCCAGCGCGGTCACCCCCGGCAGGGTCAGGTGCTCGCCCAGCAGAGCGGCGCCCAGCAGCGTGACGAGCGCGAGGCCCGCTGCCTCCCACACGGCGAAGGCGACCGCCACCGGAATGCGCCGGAAGGCGTGCGAGAGCAGCACATAGGACGCGCCCACACACAGGGCGGTCAGGAGAACCCCCAGCGGCAGCCCCAACAGGGTCAGGCCGCCCAGGGCGGTGTATTTCAGGGAAAGGGTGCCGAAGACCTCCAGGCCGACGGCAGACAGCAGCGCAGTCCAGGCGCGCATAGGTTCACATCCTTGAGGGTTCGTGGAGCACGCAGAAAACGGCGACCGGCAGAGCGGAATTGTCGGTTGCTGCCGCTAGGTCCGGCTGCGGACGTAGAGCCACGAAATCAGGGCATGGGGGACGGTTTCGTTGCGGTACGCTTTGGCGCGCACGTCGTTTCACCCGGCACTTTGCAGAATCCCGGACCTCTGGTGGGTCCGTGCCGGGCCCCTGCCCCGGTTGGGTGGACGGCGCCGACTCTGGGTCCAGTCTACCCGTTTGGTGGTCAGGCGACTGTCAGCGTAGGCAGCCTTGGGGGGGCTACCCGCCGGAATCTGTCCCCTGGCCTGGGCAAAAAGCGTCTGGAGGCGCCGCGCCTCTGGCCCGATACCTTAGACTGCCCGGCGCATGGACGACCTGCTCACCGGCTTCCGCACCATCTTCTCCGGCGAGTACCCCGCGCTGCTCCTGTCGGGGCTGGGCCTCACGCTGGCGGTGAGCCTGTGTGCGCTGGGCGTGTCGGTGGTGCTGGGGACTCTCCTGGGAGTCGCGCGGGTCTTCCGTCTGCCCGTGCTGGGGACGCTGGGCAACGCCTACGTCGAGGTGGTACGCGGCATACCGCTCATCGTGCTGCTCAGCGTCATCTACTACGGCCTGCCCGCGCTGGGCGTGACGCTGGAGGGCTTTCCGGCGGCGGTGCTGGCACTCGGCTGCTACTCGGCCGCCTACACCTCCGAGATCGTGCGCGGCGGCCTGAGCAGCGTGCCCGCCGGCCAGATCGAGGCGGCGCGCAGCCTGGGCCTGAGCCGGTGGCAGGCGGTGCGGCACGTCGCCCTGCCGCAGGCGTGGCGGGTGGCGCTGCCCGCGCTGGGCAACGAGTTCGTCAGCCTGATTCTGGGCAGCAGCCTCGCGTCGGCCGTCACCCTGCAAGAACTCTTCAGCCAGGGGCGCTACGTCACCAACGCCACCTACCGCCAGTTCGAGGTCTATGCCGTCCTGGCCCTGGTGTATTTCGCGCTGACCTTCGCGCTGACCCGGCTGGTGCGGGCGCTTGAGCGCCGGCTCGGGCGGGGGCAGACACTGCCCGAGCGGCGGGTGATCTGAGGGGCGGCTAGCGCTCGGCGGCCCAGGCCTGCACGGCGGCGTGCTGGTAGGCCGCCAGGCCCGGCCTGACCCGGTCGATGTTGCGGGTGAAGCGCTCGTCGCCTACCCACAGGTCCGACACGTTCCGCAGCATCTGCGGCGAGCAGTCGTAGTACCAGCGGTCGAAATGGGCCCGCTGCGCTTCTGCCGCCGCCGCCGCTTGCGGGCTGTCGGGGCCCACTCCGGCGTCCATGAGGGCCACGTAGCGCGCGTTGATGGCCTCCATCTCGGCCTTGAGCTGTGCCCAGTCGGCCTTCGTGTACTTCTCCGTGCGCGCCCGGCTCTGGCCGTACGCCTCGGTGTCGCCCCAGCGCTCCTGCACCTCGTCCTCATACTGGCCGTGGTCGAAGCTGCCGAACATCTCCTTGAGTTCCTCTCTGGTCATGGGTGCTCCTTCGCGCCTGGCGGCGCCGAGTAGGGAGGTGACGGCGCTCAGTTTCTGCCGGGTCTGCCGCAGCTGCTCGGTCAGCAGCGTGGCCTGAAGCTCCAGGGCGCGCCGTTCCTCGGCCGCGCCCGCGCCGAGCAGCCGCGCGATGTCGGCCAGGGAAAAGCCCAGGTCGCGCCAGGTCAGTACTCGGCGCAGCCGCTCCAGATCGGCGGGCGTGTACAGGCGGTAATTGGCCTCACTGCGCGCCGAGGGCCGCAGCAATCCCAGGTCGTCGTAGTGGTGCAGCGTGCGGATACTCAGGCGGGTCAGCTCGGCGACCTCACCCACAGTCCATAGCGTCTGCGTGCCGGTCGGTGCGCCGGTGGTCTGCAAGTCCCTTCACCTCCTGCGTTCCACGCTAAGGGCTGACGTGGCGTGAGGGTCAAGCCCCCACTGGGCCATGAAAAAGCTGGCGGAACTTCTCCGCCAGCCAGGCCCGTAGGACGCCGGTGTCCATCCCCGGTGTGCCTACCCCAGTCGCTCGGCCGCCTTCGCTGCCAGCACGTCCACCAGATGCGCGCGGTAGTCGGCGCTGGCGAAGCGGTCGCCCAGCAATCCCGCCGCACTCACCAGCCCGGTGCCTGCCGCCTGCCCGGCGTTCAGGCGCTCCTCGAGCTGGGGCAGGCGCTCGGCCTTCTCGCCCGCGCCGGTAAAGGCCGCGCGAATCTGTCCGTCAGCGTGGCGGGCCAGCGCGAGCCCCACGATGGCGTAGTGACTCGCCGGGTGCCGGAACTTCTCGTAGACACTGGCGGTGATCGTCGCCGGAATACGGATCTGGGTCAGGAGTTCACCGGGCTGCACCGCGCTCTCGAACATGCCCACGAACATGTGGTCGGCGTCCACCATGCGCTCGCCGTCCAGGCCCCGGATCACGAACTGCGCGCCGGTCGCCAGGGCCGCCGCCGGGTAGTCGGCGCTGGGGTCGGCGTGGGCCAGTGAGCCGCCGATGGTGCCCCGGTTGCGCACCATCGGGTCGCCCACCCAGCCCGCCACCTCAGGAAAAAGCGGCAGGTCGCTGCGCAGCACCTCGGCGTGGGTGGTCATGGCGCCGACCACCCATACGTCGCCCTCCCGGCGGATGCCGCGCAGCTCTTCCAGGCCCCACACGTCCAGCAGGGCGGGCGGCTGCGCGAGGCGCAGCTTCATGGCGGGCAGCAGCGAGTGCCCCCCCGCGATGACCTTCAGGTCGGGATTCTCGGCCAGCGCCCGCAGCGCGTCGTCCACACTGGTCGCCTTCTGATAGTCGAACTGGGCTGGATACATGGGTGCCTCGCTTGGGGGTCGTGAGGAAAAGGAAGGGAGAAGCCGGGCCGCCGCGGCCCAGTCGGTGGCTCAGTCGTCGGCGGCCTGTCCCTGGGCGCCGCGCGCCGCCTGGACCGCGCGCCAGACCTTCTCGCTCGTGTAGGGCATGTCGAGGTGCGCGATGCCGCACTCATGCCACAGGGCGTCCATCACCGCGTTCGCCACGGCGGCGCTGCTGGCGATGGTACCCGCCTCCCCGATGCCCTTGACCCCCAGCGGGTTGTGCGGGCTGGGCGTCACCGTGTGGTCGATCAGGAAGCTCGGCATGTCGTCGGCGCGCGGGATGGCGTACTCCATGAAGGTGCCGGCCAGCAGGCTGCCGTCCTCGTCATAGGCGGCGTCTTCCAGCAGGGCCTGGGCCGCGCCCTGGGCGATGCCGCCGTGCACCTGCCCCTCGGCGATCAGCGGGTTGATGAGGGGGCCGCAGTCGTCCACACAGCCGTACTGCCGCAGCTTGACGTGCCCGGTGTCGGTATCGATCTCGACCACGGCGATGTGGGTGCCGAACGGGTACACGAAGTTCTTGGGGTCGTAGAAGGCGGTGGCCTCCAACCCCGGTTCCATGTCGGCCGGGAGGTTGTGCGCGAGGTGGGCCATCAGTGACACGTCGAAAAAGGACTTGCTCTGGCCGGGCGCCCCCTTGATCCGGAAGACGCCGCCCTCGTGCTCCACGTCCTCCTCGGAGGCTTCGAGGAGGTGCGCGGCGATCTTCTTGGCCTTGGCCGTTACCTTCAGCAGGGCCATCTTCAGCGCGCTGCCGCCCACCGCCGCCGAACGGCTGCCGTAGGTGCCCCAGCCGTAGGGCATCCGGCCCGTGTCGCCGTGGATGAGCTCAATGTCCTCGATGGGAATCTGGAGTTCGTCGGCGGCGATCTGCGCGAAGGCCGTCTCGTGGCCCTGCCCGTGGCTGTGCGACCCGGTGAACAGCTCGACCTTGCCGGTCGGGTGCACGCGCACCAGGCTCGATTCCCACTGCCCTGCCTGCGCGCCCAGTTGTCCCACCAGGGCCGAGGGAGCCAGCCCGCAGGCTTCCAGGTACGAGATCAGCCCGACGCCCAGGATCTTGCGCCCGCCCTTCATGCTCGCCTGTTCCGCCCGCAGCGCCGGGTAGTTCATCATGTTCAGCGCCTTGTCGAGGGCGGGTTCGTAGTCGCCGCTGTCATAGACCAGCGCGACCGGCGTCTGGTACGGAAACTCGTCGGGCTGGATGAAGTTGCGCCGCCGGAACTCGGCCGGGTCCTCGCCCAGTTCGTGCGCCATCACGTCCACGGTGCGCTCGACGGCGTAGGTCGCCTCGGGCCGGCCCGCGCCGCGGTAGGCGTCCACCGGCACAGTGTTCGTCATGACGCCCGTCACCTTCACGTGGACGGCCGGCATCTTGTAGACCCCGTTGCACAGCGTGCCGTACAGGTAGGTGGGCACGGCGGGCGCGAAGAGCGTCTGGTACGCCCCCAGGTTGGCGACGGTGGTCACGCGCAGGCCCAGCATCATGCCGTTTTCGTCCACGGCCATCTCGGTCTCGGTGTCGTGGTCGCGGCCCTGCGCGTCGCTGACGAAGGACTCCGAGCGCCGCGCCGCCCACTTCACCGGCCGCCCGAGCTTCTGGGCCGCGAGCAGCACGATCACTTCCTCCTGGTACTGGAAGATCTTGCTGCCGAAGCCCCCGCCCACGTCCGGTGAGATGACCCGCAGCTTGTGCTCGGGGATGTTCATCACGAAGGCGGCCAGGATCAGGCGGTGGATGTGCGGGTTCTGCGAGGTCGTGTGCAGCGTGTATTCGCCGCTGGCGGGCGAAAACTGCGCGAGCGAGGCGCGCGGCTCGATGGCGTTGGCGATCAGGCGGTGGTTGCGCAGCTTGACCTTCACCGTCTTGTGCGCGCGCCGGAACGACTCGTTCAGGGCCGCCTCGTCGCCAATTTCCCAGCGGAAGGCCACGTTGCCCGGCACGTCGTCGTGGACCACCGGCGCGCCGTCCTCCAGGGCCGCTACGGCGCTGCTCACCGAAGGCAGGGCCTCGTAGCTCACGTCGAGCGCCGCGGCTGCGTCCTCGGCCTGGGCGCGCGTCTCGGCGATGACCACCGCCACGATGTCGCCCACGTGGTTGGCGTCCTCCAGCGCGATGGCGGGGTGTGCCGGGGTCTTGAGGTCGGGCAGCAGCCAGCCCACCGGAATGCTACCGATACCGGCGTCCTTGACGTCCTGGCCGGTCAGGACCAGTTGCACGCCGGGAAAGTCGGCCACGCTGTCCTTGTCGATGGCGGTGATGCGGGCGTGCGGGTAGGGACTGCGCACCATCGCCGCGTGCAGCATGCCGTGTAGCACGATGTCGTCGGTATAGTTGCCCGTGCCGGTGATGAACCGCGGGTCTTCCTTGCGCTTGAGGGCCTGCCCGACGTACTTGTCCGTTCTGGATTCGGTCATGGGGGTCTCCGGATGGGGGAGGGAAGAGCGGCTGGGCCTGCGGAGTACGCCGTCGCCGTGCATGCGCAGAGCCCGCCGGGCTCAGTCGTCGGCGGCCTGCGACTGGCCGGGCGCGGCCTCGCGGATGGCTCCGGCCGCCTGCTGTACGGCCTTGACGATGTTGTGGTAGCCCGTGCAGCGGCAGTAGTTGCCTTCCAGGTGGAAGCGGATCTCTTCCTCGCTGGGCTGCGGGTTGTGCCTGAGCAGTTCGGCCGAGGCCATGATCATGCCGGGGGTGCAGAACCCGCACTGCAGGCCATGCTGTTCCCAGAATCCCGTCTGGAGGGGGTGCAGGTCGCCGGGCGTGCCCATGCCCTCGATGGTCGTCACGGGCAGGTCGCCCACCTGCACGGCCAGCAGGGTGCAGCTCTTGACCGCGTCGCCGCCCACATGCACGGTGCAGGCGCCGCATTGGCTGGTGTCGCAGCCTACGTGCGTGCCGGTCAGGGCCAGGTCTTCACGCAGGAACTGCACGAGCAGCCGGCGGGGTTCCACCTCACGGGTGTACGTCTTGCCGTTCACGGTCATGGTCACGTTCATGGGACCTCCCGGTGGGGCCAGCCGACCCTCACCCTCAGTTGTAGGACCGTTCCATTCAAGCACACGAAGTGACCCGGCGGGGCACGCCCCCGGCGGCTGGCTTACCGGGACACGGGTGTAACGCCGCTTGCAGCCCGGAGCCCGCCAGGGTGTAAAATGGACACATACCCGGGTGCGAACCCCGGTGTTTTTGCGGGCAGGTTGCCGATAACACTGACTCGTGAATTCGTTCACAGGAGAACTGCTATGAAGACCCTGATTCTTGGCGCAGGCTACGCTGGCCTCGCCGCTGCGACCAAACTCAAGCCCATTCCGGAAATGGAAACGCTTCTGGTCGAACAAAACGCCTTCCACACCTTCGAAACCCGGCTGCACGAGGCGGCGGCGCATAACACGCCCGTCACGCTGCCCCTGACCCCCCTGCTGCGCGGTACCGGCGTGCACCTCGAGCAGGCCTCGGTCGAGAGCGTGAATCTCGACGAGAAGGAAGTGCAGCTCAAGGATGGCCGCGTCCTGACCTACGACACGCTCGTCGTGGGCCTGGGCAGCGTCACGAACTTCTACCGCATTCCCGGTCTGGCCGAAAACGCCGCCGAGCTCAAGCAGCTCAGTGACGCCGACGACATCTTCAACTTCGTCAACCGCGTGTACGCCGACGGCTACCAAGGCAACCGCGACATCGTGGTCGGCGGCGCGGGCCTGACGGGCGTGGAACTTGTCACCGAACTCGCGCAGCGCGCCGAGCAGCTCAGCAAGGAGCGCGGCGTGCCGCCCTTCAAGATCCACCTCGTGGAGGCTGGTCCCAAGATCTTGCCGGTGCTCGACGACGCCCTGCGCGCCAAGGCCCAGAAGACGCTGGAGGAGTACGGGATCAACATCCTGATCGGCCACCGCCTCATGCAGGCGACCGCCGACAGCGTGACCGTCCAGACCCAGGACGGCGAGCAGAAGGTTATCCCCGCCGGCAAGATCATCTGGACCGGCGGCATCCAGGCCCGCGACATCGTCAAGGGCGAGAAGCTGGAGAAGGGCCCCGGCGGCCGCGTCGCCGTAGACGCCGAACTGCGCGCCAAGAACTACCCCGACGTGTTCGTCATCGGGGACATGGGCCTGGCCCTGAACCAGGAGGGCAAGCCCGTGCCCACCACCGCGCAGCACGCAGGCCAGCAGGGCCGCCTGACCGGCAAGAACCTGATGCGTCTGGCCAAGGGTGAGGAGCTGACCCCCTACGAGCCGACCAGCCTGGGCGAGTTCGTCTCGCTGGGCGGCCTGATGGCCGTGGGCTGGATGAAGCTGCCCTGGAACCAGAAGCTCGCCATCACTGGCGGCCTCGCCCACGTCATGAAGCGCGCCTCCGAGTGGCGCTGGCGCGTCAGCATCGACTGAGCACGCCAATAGAGAACCGGCCGGGAACATGTTTCCCGGCCGGTTCTCTATTGGGTAGGCGACTGGCCTTCGCCGTTCTGCTCGGCCACCCACCGCCGCGCCTGCTCCAGCGTGCCGGGCTGCGCCGTGTCGAGCCGCAGCAGCGGGGCAGAGAGGTCCAGCGGCGACCAGCCCGCGTGGGGCGGCAGATCGGCATGGTCGAAGGGCAGGTCGATGCCGGGGCGGGTGCCAGCGGCGACCCGCGCGGCGTGGCGAGTGCGCAGGAGCTCTAGCGGCGCCCCACAGTACACCTGGAGCAGGCGCGCCCCCGAGGTCCCGGCCAGCGCCAGGAGGTGCGGCTCACTGACGCCCCGGTGAAAATGCGTCTCGAGCACCAGGCTTCCGCCTGCCGAGAGGATCACCTCAGCCACATGGAACATCAGCGCGAAGCTCAGCGGGCCGCCTTGAGCCTGGGGCAACTCGGGCAGGTGGGCATAGAGCAGGCCCTTGTAGTCGTCCTTGGTCACCAGTGGCCAGCCGAGGGTCCGGGCCAGCGGCGCGGCAAGCGTCGTCTTGCCGGCGGCAGGCAGGCCCGAGACGACCAGGAGGGTAGGGGTCATGGGGCCAGTGTGGGGAGGCCCAGCCCTGCGAGCAACCGCCGAAAGTCGGAGCCCGGCGTGCCCTGCGCCGTGTCGACGACAAGCCGGGGCGTGGTCCAGGGCTGGTACTCGCGCCCGTAACGTTCCAGGTCGGCCAGGGTCGGCGGGGCCCACTGCCCGGTGTGGTCCTGCCCCGAGGCGTGGCGCGCCTCCACCCGCCGCCGGTGTTCGGCCGGGTCCGAGCAGATCACCTCAATGTCGAACAGGGTGGCCCCGCTCTGCCGCGCGACCTCAGCCCAGGCGTCCCGCGTCTCGGACACGGGGTTGACACAGTCAGCCACCACGCTCAGGCCCAGGCTGAGGTTGTCGGCGGCGACGGCGTACTCCACCGCGTAGCCCTCGACCGTTATCCCTGTCTGTCCGGCATTCAGCAGGGCGGCCTCGACCGTATCTACGCGCAGGTACGCCGCGCCCAGGTGCCCCGCGAGGGCGCGGGCCAGCGTGCTCTTGCCCGTGCCGGGTAGGCCAGAGAAGACGAACAATGACGGCACATCCCTACGGTAACTGAGGCCGCCCACCCTCACCCCGCCGGTAGTCGCCTGCTATCCCCGATGCGGGCCGCGCACTCGGCTCTGCGGCGGGAAGGGAGCTGGGGAACATCCGGGGCCGGAGGCCCACGCATAATCCGAAGCATTCAGGAGTGCCGGCAGTCTTGGCGGCGCGCCCTACACGGTGCGGCAGTTCAGCGCCAGCCCAGCGCCGGGGCCACGTGCTTGAGGATGTTCTCGATCACGTGGGCGTTGTAGTCCACGCCAAGCTGATTGGGCACGGTGAGGAGGAGGGTATCAGCCTCGGCAATCGCGGTGTCGCCGCGCAGTTCCTCAATCAGTCGATCCGGTTCGGCGGCGTAGCTGCGCCCGAACACGGCCCGCGTATTGTCAATCCGGCCGAACTGGTCGCTGCCCTGACCCTGTCCGCCGAAGTACGCCCGGTCGCGGTCATCAGTAATTGCGAAGATGCTTCGGCTCACCGAGACGCGCGGGGGCCGAGCATGTCCAGCCTCCGCCCAGGCGGCGCGGTAGGCCCGGATCTGGTCGGCCTGCTGCTCGTGAAAGGGTTTGCCGCTCTCGTCGAAGACCAGCGTGGAGCTCTGCAGGTTCATGCCCATCTGGGCTGCCCATACGGCGGTCGGCGTGGTGGCCGCCCCCCACCAGACGCGCTCCCGCAGGCCCTCCGAATGGGGTTCAAGCCGCAGCAGTCCCGGCGGATTGGGAAACATCGGGCGCGGGCTGGGCTGGGCAAAGCCCTCGCCGCCCAGCAGGTGCAGGAAGACCTCGCTGTGGCGGCGGGCCATGTCGGCGTCGCTCTCGCCCTCGGCCGGGGCATACCCGAAGTGGCGCCAGCCGTCGACGACCTGTTCGGGCGACCCCCGGCTGATGCCGAGTTGCAGCCGTCCACCGGCGATCAGGTCGGCCGAACCCGCATCTTCGGCCATATAGAAGGGGTTCTCGTAACGCATGTCGATCACGCCCGTGCCAATCTCGATCCGGCTGGTCTTGGCTCCGATGGCCGCCAGTAGCGGAAAGGGCGAGGACAACTGCCGGGCGAAGTGGTGGACGCGGTAGTAGGCGCCGTCTGCGCCGAGTTCCTCGGCCGCCACCGCCAGATCGATGGACTGCAGCAGCACGTCGCTGGCCGAGCGAGTTCCCGACTGCGGCGAGGGCGTCCAGTGGCCGAAGGAGAGAAAGCCGATGTTCTTCATAGAGAAAGAATATCGCTTTAGGTTTGAAAAGTAAACCGGTTTGTTTTGAAAAGCTCTGCGTGATCCTGAGGAGAAGTGGAGGCTGAGTGGGGAGTCGGGCTCGCCTCTGGACCCGTGCCGCAGGACGGGCATACTGGATCAGTGGCCCTCGTGCTTCCCCCGCCGGAACTTGCCCGCCGCCGCCCGGTCTGGGCTGCGCTCTCGGCGCTGTTTCTGGACTCCGAACTTGGGGAAGCCGACTACCTGCATATTGCCCGCGTCCTGCACGGCTCGGGATACGCTCCGGACGAATGGCGGATCATCCTGCGGACCGAGGTGGCTCCGGTGGTCGGCGGCAATCTGTGGTCGGTGGCCGGCGAGTGGGCCGGGTTCGACGGGGTGTGGCTCGAAACCAGGGTGCTGGGCCGCGCGCCGCGCGCCACGCTGGAAGGCCGCTGGGCCCTCCGCCGGATTGCCCCAGACCTGGATCGCCTCGAACAGGTCTACCGGGAGGAACACGCCCGGTCGTGACCGCAGGCTCCGGGGGATGCCCAGGGCCTCAAGCCGGGACGGGCCTGCGGGCGCGGCCAGGCTGCTCAGGACTCACGCTCAGGGTGGGGGAGGCGGGGCTGCGTCGCAGGTCGCCTCCTGGGCACTGGCGGGCAGCCGGACCGCGCAGCGCCGGGTACCGTCCTCGCCGCCGCGGAGTTCCCCGGTGCGCGCCGCCGCGCTGCGGAGTACGAGGCCGTAGCCCTCGTCGTCCAGCGGAATCCGTTCTCCGTTCAGGTACAGGTCGGCGGCGGCGGCGGCCGGCTGCCCCGGCGCCCAGAAGAAACGCACGAACGACGACACCCGGAAATTGTCCCGCCAGTCGACCAGGGTCAGGCCGGCTGCTGCGGGCAGGACCTCCAGGCTGCTGCTGACGAGGGCCACCCCCAGCGGCAACCCGCGGGTGTCGGTCCGGATGACCACCACCTGCCCCGGGGTGACGCTGGTGACGAGGGCGTCGCCCGCCGCATTGGTCAGGACGCTGGGCGCGCCGTCGATGGTCAGGGTCAGGCGGGGAACGCCGGTGCGGATCAGCAGGCCGCGCTGGGTCAGGGCGGGCGACAGCTGCACCCGGCCGTTGGCCAGACTGAGTGCGCCGCCGACCTGCGCCGCCGCGCCGCGCGTACCGGCCTGAAGATCGAGTTGCACGCCCCGGACCAGGGACGAGCTAGCCGAAATGTCGTCGGCTGAGGCGTTGAGACTCAGGCTCAGATCGGGGGTGGGCTGGTAGGTCAGGGCAGCGACAGGCACGGCGCCGCTCTCGGTCAGGGCCGCGCCGGCCTGCACCCGCAGTGCGGGGCCGAAGAGGTACGACACCCGGAACTGAAGGCGGTAGCGGTCGGGGGCGAGCGCCGCTAGGACGCTGGCCGCGCCGCGGGCTCCCAGCAGCCGGGTCGCGCCGACTTCCGTCTCCCAGGTGCCGGGCTGGAAACGGGTGCGCACGCCGCCGCTCAGCAGCCAGGGCTGGGCCCTATAGGTGGCCTGCAGGTCGAGGGAGCCGTCGGCCGGCTGCGCGAGGGGCACGTTCAACAGGGCGCTGGCACTCAGGAATTGGCGGGTGTAGTCGAGCCGGGTGGTCACGGCCGCCTGGAACGGCGCGGCGGCGTTCAGCCGGGTCACCTCGGCGCCGGCGCTGCCTACCAGGGGGGAGCCGGCCCGGGCCAGACGCGCCTGCACGGCGCCGCTCAGGGCGCCGCTGCTGGTGGCCTGCCCCTGGGCCTGCACGAGCAGGGAGGGCGTGGGCGCGTACTGCACCGAGAACTCGCCCACGCCCCGCCCGCGCACCGTGCCGGCGGTCGTGCGCACGCCCAGGCTCTGGCGCACCGGGCCGCCGGCATTGGCCGGCACATCCACCTCGCGCACGCTGGTGCCCGTCTCGGTATCCACAAGCAGCCGGATGGTGTTGGCCCCCTGACCGTCCAGGGGGATGTTCAGCAGGCTCACCTCACCCGCTCCCACGTTCAGAACCCCCAGGCGCACGCTGTTGACATACACGCTGATCTCGGCCGGCGTGTCGAGCGACAGGTTCAGGCGGGCATAGACCCGCTCCTCCCGGCGCTGGTAGGTCACGGTCACGCCCCGGAAATCCGAGACGGCGAAGGCCGGCTGGGCCGCGCTCGTGCTGGCGTTGTAGGCGGCGTACACCGTCCATTCGGGCGACACGGCGAACTGCGCGGTTCCCCGGCCCTGGACGAGCGACTCGCCGTTCGTGCGCCGGGTGTACAGCGCCCCGAGGTATCCGGACAGCCGCCCGGCACTGCTGCCGACGCCCACATAGGCCTGTGCCGTCCCCAGCGAGAAGTCGGATTGCTCTGTTTCCGCCGCCTCGCCCCGTAGGTCATAGCGGACGGCCCCGTAGGCCCCGAAGTCGACCCCCAGGGCCGGGATGACCGGCGGGCTGACCCGTTTCAGGGTCTGGCCCACATCCACCGTTTGCTGGCCCAGGCGGGCCGGAACCGGGCGAATGCGCAGCTCCTGGGTCTCTTCCCGGTAGACCACCAGCAGGTCGGGGTTCAGTTGCACGTAGCTCACGCCGTCGCAGTCCAGGCGTCCGGCCACGTACCCCTGTTCGTCGCTGCGCAGGACGTCAGGCGGCAGCAGAAGACCCGTGACACGGTCGCCGTCACGTTCCAGGCGCACGACGACGGCGCCGCGCTCGGTCGAACCCAGGCGCACGCTGAGCAGCGCCTCGGGCGACGCGCAGCCGGCGCTGGCCTGGGCTGTGCCCAGCAGGGCTCCCAGCAGCAGCGCCCAGGGGTCAGGGCAGCGAAATCGTTTCGACAAGGCTGCGTCCGTCCTCGCCCGTGGCCTTCAGGGTCAGGGGGCCACTGGCCGACGCGAAGCCGGTCAGGGGAAATTCCAGGGTCGAGCCGGCCAGCGCCGGAATGATTTGGAGGCTCTGCGTCTGGGCTCCGCGCGTCAGGGTCACGTTGCGGTAGATCGCCCGCCGCTGCCCGGCATTCTCGACCCTGAGCAGCAGGTTCTGCCCGCTGGGGGCGGCGCTGAAGCGCACCTGTGCCCTGGCGCCCGGCTGGGTCACGTAGACCGGCAGGGAAAAGCTCAGGGTAAGGTTGAGGTCGGCGGTACTGCCGGTGCCCAGACGGGTGCTGACCCTGGGAAGCGCCACCCCGTCAATGGGCTGCTGCTGAAGAACGATCCGGTAGGAGAGTTCGGTGGCACCCGGTTTCTTGCGCACGCCGACGCGCAGCAGTTGTGACGCCCCGGGTTTGACCGTGAAGGTCGTGGGGTTCACGATCAGGTCACGGGTGTCTTCCAGAACCGGAACGCCGCCGACCACGCGCCAGACCTTCGCGGTCACCGTGAACTGCGCCGGCGTGGACGTGCTGTTGATCATGGTCGTTTCCGCGACCAGGTTTCTCGTGGCGTCGATGTCCAGGGCGGTGGGCGTGAAGCCGAACGTCTGGGCCGAGGCGTGGCTGCCCGGCCACCCCAGCAGGGCGGCGAGGAACAGGGGCGGTATGGATCGGTGAAACCTGCGGACGGACATGGACTCCTCTTCTGCGCGTTGGGGGGGCACGGACGGGTCGGCGGCGTGGCTATGGGCTGGCCTTCCAGGGTACTGGGCCAGTCTGGCCGCTGCCGACGCCCCTCAGGGGGGGGACTGTTCCAGGGTCAGCGTGGCGGGGAAGGTATAACTCCCGACGCTGATCCACTGATTGCGGGGCGTGATCAGCCGGAAGTGCAGGACCTGCGAGCCCTTGACCGGCAGGCCGCTGCGCAGGCCCCCCGCCCCCACGACCGTGAGCTGCAACTGGTCCCGGATGCCGTACAGGTAGAGCGTCAGGTCGTCGCCTTCACCGGTCGGGGCCATATCGGTCAGGAACACCGTCGCCCGGTCCTGCGGGGTATCGCACCGCACGGGAATGCTCAGGGTGCCGGAAGTGCCTGACAGCGCGGAGTAGCTGGGCAACTGGAGCTGCGGCGGCTGGATCAGGCAGGACGCCTGCGCGCCACCCGCGAGGAGCAAACCGAGGAGCAGAGATCGCAACATGACTCTCCTGAAAGAGAGGACCCTGGACCCACAAAACGGAAGGGCGCAGTCCAGCCCACTGCTGGATGCGCCCCTGCCGAACAGTCCGGTGCCGCTCAGTAGTTGATGGCGACGTTCAGGGTGCCGGAGTAGTTGCCCACCATCGGCTCGAACTGGCCCCTGCTGGGTGTGAAGGCCGCGGTCAGGGCGTAGGTGTCGCCGTTGCCGCCAGCGATGTTGCGCTTGGTGAAGACGACACTGTAGGCGCCCCGGAGGGTCTTGTTGTCGTCGTTGCTGTTGTAGGTGTTCGCCCAGCCGTCGAGAACCAGCGACATGTCGCCGCTCAGAGCCACGGTCGAGGCGTCAGGCGAATCCATCTGGCCACCAGTAAAGCCCTGGGCCGCTTCGCCCGCGCTGATGCTCACGCCCGTGCCGGTCTGGCAACGCAGCAGAGGAGCCGAGGCCGCCTCGCCCGCCGAGATGTTCAGCGCTTCAGGACTCGCGTCCGTACCGCTGTAGGTCGCGCCGGTCTGGCTGGCGTACTGGCCGGCCAGGCTGACCGCGCAGCCGGCGACGACCTGAGTATTGAATACGAGGTCTGTGGTGGCGCCGCCTTCACTGCGCCCGGCGCTTGCGAAGGACATGGAAACAGCGGCGGCCAACAGGATCATTTTCTTCATAGGTACTCCTCCGTACTCATCAGCACAAAGCCCATGCGGCGCTGTTCTGCCGACGCTCATCTGGCCCTTAATGTGGCGAAACAAGAGCAGTGTAGGAATTTGTAAGAGGGTTGTCAATGAAAAATGAAGACCCCCCCTCCGTCGGGGGATGGCGTAAATTCCGCGTCCAGAACGTTAAATTCATTTAAACGTCTGGGCAGGGGCGGGTAAATGACCCTCAGAAAGATGACAATTATGAAAAACCGTTTGTGTTCTAAAGGGGACGTCGAACCAGGGGGAAGGAGACCTGAAAAGACGTGGCAGTCAGACTCTGAGGCTCGTCCCAGGCCTCTGCCTGGCCTTGCATTTCGAGTGGAGTCGCTTACGACCTTTACAGATGGTCGGGGTACCAACAGAGAAGGACGAGAAGGGCCGGAGCATGACGCTCCGGCCCTTCTCGTCCTTGCGGTCTGTGGGTGCTGGTTAGGGGAGGATCCTCCCGCTAGACCTTCAGGCCCACCGACGCAGACTCAGGGACGCTGTGTTTAGAAGTCCATCCCACCCATGTCAGGGCCGCCGGCCGGCGCGGCGGGGCCGGCCTTCTCGGGCTTGTCGCTGACGATGGCTTCGGTGGTCAGGATCAGGGCGCCGATGCTTGCGGCGTTCTGCAGGGCCGTGCGGGTCACCTTGGCGGGGTCCACGATGCCGGCGGCAATCATGTCCTCGACATACTCACCCGTGGCGGCGTTGAAGCCGTAGCGGGCCTTGTCGCTGTTGATGACCGCGTTCACGATGACGCTGCCTTCCTCGCCGGCGTTCGCGGCGATCTGGCGGGCGGGCTCTTCCAGAGCGCGGATCAGGATGCGCGCGCCGGTGGCTTCGTCGCCGACCAGGCTCTCGGCAGCCTTACGGACAGCCGGAATCACGCGCAGCAGGGTGGTGCCCCCGCCGGCCACGATGCCTTCCTCGACCGCCGAGCGGGCGGTGGACAGGGCGTCTTCGTAGCGGTGCTTCTTTTCCTTGAGTTCGGTCTCGGTCGCGGCACCCACGCGGATCACGGCGACGCCGCCGGACAGCTTGGCGAGGCGCTCCTGGAGCTTCTCACGGGCGTAGTCGCTGTCGGTGCTGTCGAGTTCACCCTTGATGGCGTTGACGCGGGCGTCGATCTGGGTCTGCTCGCCCTTGCCGTCCACGATGGTGGTCTCGTCCTTGGTGATGCGGATGCGCGCGGCGCGGCCCAGCATGTCCATGCCGACGTTCTCGAGCTTGTGGCCGAGGTCTTCGCTGACCACTTCGCCACCGGTCACGGCCGCGATGTCACGCAGCATTTCCTTGCGGCGGTCGCCGAAGCCCGGAGCCTTGACAGCCGCGATGTTCAGCGTGCCGCGCAGCTTGTTCACGACCAGGGTCGCCAGGGCTTCGCCTTCCACGTCCTCGGCGATGATCAGGAGGGGACGGCCGGTCTGCGCAACCTTTTCCAGTACGGGCAGCAGGTCCTTGAGGTTGCTGATCTTCTTCTCGTTAATCAGGATGTAGGCGTCTTCGAGGACGGCTTCCATCTTCTCGGGGTTGGTCACGAAGTAGGGGTTGATGAAGCCCTTATCGAACTGCATGCCTTCCACGACGTCCACTTCGGTGTCGAAGCCCTTCGATTCCTCGATGGTGATGACGCCTTCCTTGCCGACCTTGTCCATCGCGTTGGCGATTTCGAGACCGACCTGTTCGTCGTTGGCGCTGATGCCGGCGACCTTCTTGATGGCGTCGGAATCTTCGACCGGCACGGCGAGGCGCTTGATTTCCTCGATGGCGGCCAGCACAGCCTTGTCGATGCCGCGCTTCAGGGCCAGGGGGTTGGCGCCGGCGGCGACGTTACGCAGGCCTTCTTTCACGATGGCCTGACCCAGCACGGTGGCGGTGGTGGTGCCGTCGCCCGTGATGTCGTTGGTCTTGCTGGCGACTTCCTTGAGAAGCTGCGCGCCGATGTTCTCGAGCTTGTCCTCCAGCTCCACTTCCTTGGCGACGGTGACGCCGTCCTTGGTGATCGTGGGGCTGCCGAACTTCTTCTCGATGACCACGTTGCGGCCACGCGGCCCGAGGGTCACCTTGACGGCGTTGGCGACGGCGTTAACTCCGCGCTCGAGGCTGCGGCGGGCTTGTTCGTCAAATACGAGCTGTTTAGCCATGGGATTTGCTCCTTGGTTGAGTAGAGGAAGGAATTACTCGACGATGGCGAGAATGTCGCGTTCGCTGAGAATGCTGTAGTTCTTGCCTTCGAGGGTCACTTCGGTCCCGCCGTATTTGGCGAAGTACACGGTGTCGCCTTCCTTGACGTCGAGGGCCACGCGCGTGCCGTTGTCCAGCAGCTTGCCGGTGCCGACCGAGACGACCTTGCCGCGCTGGCTCTTTTCCTTGGCGCTGTCGGGGACGTACAGACCGCCGGCGGTCTTCTGCTCGGCTTCCTCGATGATCTCGACCAGAACGCGGTCACCTAAAGGTTTCAGCATGAGTATTCCTCCTGTGAGTGAAGTGGGGGAGCGGGGCCCGTGCAGCAGTTTTTGCCGCCCAGACCGTTCAATCCGCTCCGAATCCTAGACCCCTGCCCACAAAAATGTCAAATAGGAAAGGCTGAGAATCTGAGTCTAGGGCGCTCAGGTCCGACCCACACGCGGAAATAGGGGTGGGTCTTGCACTGCCATAGCTTAGACATATATATGTAGAGGGGCAATACATCACCCCTTACCTGCGGCTCCGAGTTGCCCAGCCGCCCTCTTCCGCTGCTCTGGAGGAACCCATGCCCCGTCCCGAAATTCTGTCGCGCACCGCCTTTGAAGAAGCTTTCGCCCGGCTGGGCAGCGCCCCGCTCACCCTCGGGGTCATCGACCTCGACCACTTCCAGAACGTCAACGACACGCTGGGTCACAGCGAGGGCGACCGCGTGCTCAAGGTCGTCGAGCGCCTGCTGTCGGGCAGTCTGCCGACCGGCAGCGTGGTGGGACGGGTCGGGGGGGACGAGTACGCCGTCCTCCTGCCCGAGACGGTGGCCGAGACGGCACTGATCCTCTTCGACGAGGTCATCAAGCACTTTCACATCCACCGTGACCCGCAGTGGCCGCGTGGCCTGGGCCTCAGCGTGGGGCTGGCCGCGCGCCCGGCGCACGCCGCCACCTACGGCGACCTCAAACGCGCCGCCGACGAGGCGATGCTGCGGGCCAAGCGCGAGGGCCGGGGCCGCGCATGCATCTATGTCGAGAGCCGGATGGTCCTGAAGTCCAACTACTACCCCAGAAGCCAGCTCGAACGCCTCTCCAAGCTGTCGGGGGCGCTGGGCTGCACCGAGGCCAGCCTGCTGCGCCGGGCGCTCGACGACCTGATCGAGAAGAACCGGGGCGCTCTGTGAGCCGGTGCTGGAGCCCTAAGAATTGCTGGGTGACCAGACGCAACATGTTCAAGGAAGCTCACCTGAGCTGGGGTAGCCTCGGGTATGCGCCATGACCTGAGCCTGCGGGACGCCGAACTGACGCTGCGGCCCTTAACTGAGGCTGACGTGCCTGGACTGTGTGCCCTGGCCCAGAGCTGCGTGCCGGAGCTGCGCTGGATGGGCACGCCGCCCACTGATCCCGCCTATTACGGCGCGGCCCTGGCGGCCCCGGACCAGCAGCCCTTCGTGATCGAGGTGGGCGGCGAGGCGTCGGGGAGCACCCGCTACGGCGACCTGCGCCCCGAGCACGGGGGACTGGAGATCGGCTGGACCTGGCTGCACCCGCGCTGGCACCGGAGCGGGATCAACCGCCGCATGAAGCTGTTGCTGCTGACCCACGCGTTCGGGGAGATGGGAATGGAGCGGGTGCAGCTCAAGACGGACCACATGAACCTGCGCTCGCAGCGGGCCATCGAGAAGCTGGGGGCCGTGCGCGAGGGGGTGCTGCGCCGCCACCTGCGTCGCCCCGACGGGACGTGGCGCGACACGGTGATGTACTCGCTGATCCGTGAGGAATGGCCCCAGGCCAGAGCGCGGCTTCTGGCCGCCGCGTCCTGAGGGGCCGGTGGCCGCCTTCCCACAGCCCCGGGACCGGGGGGTGTCGGCGCGCCCGCGTGTGGCGTTGCTGGGCCTGCTCCTGGCGCTGCTGCTGTCCCTGTTCGCCCTAAGCATGGTGCAGGTCTGGCGGGTGCTGGACCGTGCCTCGGCTGCCCAGACACGCCTGATCGAACTGACCCAGGTGACCCGGCAAGCGCGCGAGCTGGAAGTCGCGGCCCTCCGGCTGGGGCTTCCGCCGGCTCGGGCCTCTTCCGCTGCCCGGCCGCCCCGGGCCACGCAGGAGAGGGTGCGGACACTGGCGGCCGAGCTGCGCCGCTCGGCAGTGTGGGGGGACGCCGAGCGCGCGCCGCTCGCCCGCCTGCTCTCGGCACTGACCCGGCTGGAAGCGTCGGGCGACGGGGCGTCCCCTGCCCGTCAGCAGGCCGCACGCGAGGTCGCGGTAGCGGCGCGGCGGCTGGCCTCCGCCCTGGTCCGCCGCGCCGACGCCGAAGTGGTGTGGGACCAAACGACGCAGGCCCTTGATCGCCAGCGCCTCTGGGGGCTCACGGGAGTCACGGCGCTGCTGTTTCTGGCGCTGGCCGCCCTGGGAGCCGAGGTGCTGCGCGAGCGAAGCCGGGTCGTGCGGCAATTCGAGTCTCTGGCGCAACAGGACGGCCTGACGGGGGTCGCCAACCGCCGCCGCTGGGACGTCCTGCTGGGTCACGCGGCCACCCACGCCGCGCGCAGCGGGCAGCACTTCTCGCTCGTCATGCTCGACCTCGACCATTTCAAGGCTTTCAACGACCGCCGGGGACATCAGGCGGGCGACGACCTGCTGCGCGACCTGGCCGGGTTGCTCGTGGCGTCGGCGGCGCCGCAGGTCACGGTGGCGCGCTACGGCGGCGAGGAATTCAGCCTGCTGTGGCCCGGCGACTCTCCGCAGGCCGTGGGCGAGTGGCTCGACCGCCTGCGCCGCAGCGTGCCAGCCGACGCGACCTTCTCGGCCGGCGTGACCCACCTGCGCCCCGGCGAGTCGGCCCAGCAGGCCCTGCGGCGCGCCGACGAGGCGCTGTACGCCGCCAAGCACGGTGGGCGCGGCCGTACGGTGGTCGTGCCCTGACCCCGGAGATGGAGAAGGAAGCCGGGTCTAGTCGCGCCGCAGCAGGGGATAGGGATTGACGGCGCCCGACGCTGTATAGATGCCGTAGTGCAGGTGCGGAGGCGTACCGCGCGCATTGCCGCTGTCGCCCACGTAGCCCACGGTGTCCCCGGCCTCGACCCAGTCGCCCTCCTGAAATTCCGGGTAGCGCTCCAGATGGGCGTAGTAGTGGCGCTGCCCACCCGGTCCGAGGATCATCATGGTGCGGCCCCCCAGGGTGTTCTCGCCCCGGTTAACCACCACCCCGCGCGTGGTGGCCCGGACCGGCGTGCCGCGCGGCGCAAAGATGTCGGTGCCCTCATGGCGGCGGCCCTGGCTGCGCGCCGCACCCCAGGTGTCGGTCAGGGCGCGGCCCGGCAGGGGAGTGGGCAGGCTGCCAGCGGCCGGGGCCGGCGATCCCACCAGGGCCGCGTACTGCCCTGCCCGCTCCAGAGCCGGGCGCAGCAGCCACGCTCCCCCCGCCAGCACCGCCAGCACGATCACCCAGGTCACAAGCCGCCTCATCTCGTTCCAGGATGCCGCGAACCCGCACTCACGAACTCCGGCAAAAGTTGCACAGACGGGCGGATATGAAGAAACGTACCGGGCGGGGACACGCCGCCCCACCGCCGCGGCCTAGGCTGCGCGGCGTGACCGGCCCTGCTCAGCGGTTCAATGTCAAGTGGCTCACGGCTGCCCTGCTTCTCGTCGCGGCGCTGCTGGGGGGGCTGCTGGCCTACCGCAGTTTCGCGCCCCAGTCCCTTGTGGGCGGCACAGCGCTCGATACCCCGCTGCGGGTGCCGGCGCTGCGGCTCGTCAGCGACCGCGCCCAGTCCACCACGCTGGCGGCCTCGGACGGGCGGGTGCGGCTGGTGTTCTTCGGGTTTGTGCACTGCCCCGACGTGTGCCCCGCCACCCTGGCGAGTCTCAAGGGTACCTACGACGCCCTGACGTCCGAGCAGCGCGCGAAGGTGCAGGTGCAGCTCGTCTCGGTGGACCCGGTGGTCGACACGCCGGCTCTGCTGCGTGAGTACCTCGACAAGTTCGACGCCTCCTTCACCGGGCTGACCGGCCAGCCCGCGACCATCGACGAGGCGGCCCGCGCCCTGTTCGTGTCCAACATCGCGCCGCGGCCGGCGGACCACGGGGCCCATACGGGGGCGGCCGGCGCGACCGACCACAGCGACGACAACGTCAGCGCTCCGGCCGCCGCGCGCATCCACGGAGACGAGGTGCGCGTCATCACGCCGCAGGGCGACTTCGTGCGCGTCTACGATAACCAGGAGACCATCGACGGCACCCTGCAGCGCGACCTCCCGGCCCTCATCGCGCAGTACGGCGGCTGAGCCGAACCCCGCTGGCCGCAAGGCCCTGATCCCGATTTCGTAAATAGCGTAATATGGGGCCATGACTGAGCCGCTCGACGCCGCACTGCGGCCCAAAGGGTTGTCCGAATATGTCGGGCAGGAAAAACTCAAGGACAAGCTGGGCGTGTACCTCCAGGCGGCGCGCGGGCGCAAGGAAGCGCTGGACCACACGCTGCTCTTCGGGCCCCCCGGACTGGGCAAGACTACGCTGGCGCACATCATCGCGCATGAACTGGGGGTCAACATCCGCGTGACCTCGGGGCCGGCCATCGAGAAGCCCGGCGACCTCGCCGCCATCCTCACCAACAGCCTCGAGGAAGGCGACGTGCTGTTCATCGACGAGATCCACCGTCTGGGCCGCGTCGCCGAGGAGCATCTGTACCCCGCAATGGAGGACTTCAAGCTCGACATCGTGCTGGGGCAGGGGCCGGCGGCGCGCACCATTGAGCTGCCGCTGCCGCGCTTCACGCTCGTCGGCGCGACCACCCGGCCCGGTCTCATCAGCGCGCCGATGCGCAGCCGCTTCGGCATCATCGAGCACCTGGAGTACTACACGCCCGAGGAGATCGCCACCAACCTGCTGCGCGACGCCCGGCTCCTGGGCTTCGGGCTGGAGGACAACGCGGCCCTGGAAGTCGGCGCCCGCAGCCGGGGGACCATGCGCATCGCCAAGCGGCTGCTGCGGCGCGTGCGTGACTACGCCGACGTGGCGGGCGAAAGCGTGATCGGCCTGGACCGTGCCCACGACGCCCTCGACCGCCTCGGCCTGGACTCGGCGGGTCTGGACGACCGCGACAAGAAGTACCTCGAAACCCTGATCCACCGCTTTGCGGGCGGCCCGGTCGGTGTGGATACACTGGCAACCGCCATCTCGGAAGACGCTCTGACCCTCGAAGACGTGTACGAGCCCTATCTGATCCAGCTCGGGTTCATCAAGCGCACGCCGCGGGGCCGTGTGGCGACCGCGCACGCCTACGACCACCTGGGGTTGCCGGTAGGCGGCCTGGACAGTGACCTGCCCGGCATGTTCATCAACTGAGACGGCTGCCACAAGAGCGCCGCCCCCAGAGTTCTCCGGGGGCGGCTTTCTGTTTGGCGAAGAGGGTGGGATTCGAACCCACGGTAGCCTTGCGACTACTTCAGTTTTCGAGACTGACCCGTTCAACCACTCTGGCACCTCTCCGCGCGGCTGGTCGTTCTTTCGAACGGGCAAGCGGGAGTTTAGCACGCCTTCGCGCGCTTGGCGAGGGGGGGGCGGCGGAAGCCCGGATCGGCCGCGCTACAGTACGGGCCGTGACCGCTTCCCCGCCCTCCGCTCCCGATCCGGGTCTGCCGCCGCAGGGCCCGGCGTCGCCCGCGCCTGCCCCCAAAAAGTCCCTCCGGGCCAACACCCTTATCGTCATGGCCGGCACGCTGGCCTCGCGACTCTCGGGCATCGTGCGTCAGCAGATCATCAACCTGTTCGGCAATACGCTGCTCGACGCCTTTCTGGTCGCCGTGCGCATTCCCAACCTGCTGCGTGAGCTGCTGGCCGAGGGCGCCCTCGTCAACTCCTTCATTCCGGTCTACAAGACCCTGAACGCCGAGGAACGCAAGAGCCTCGCCTCGGCCTTCAGCGGCGTCCTCATCGCCGTGAACCTGCTGCTCATGGCGCTGGGCATCCTGGCCGCGCCGTGGGTGGTCGACCTGCTGCTCGCCGGGCAGTCGAACGTGGACCGCGAACTGGCGGTCTACATGACCCGCCTGGTGATGCCTTTCCTCATGCTCATCAGCCTGTCGAGCATCGCCATGGGGCTGCTCAACGCCGACGAGCACTTCCGTGAGAGCAGTTTTGCGCCGGTCGCCTTCAACATCGCCAGCATCGTGGCGCTGGTCCTGTTGCCGGATACGGCCACCTGGCTGGCCTTCGGCTGGCTCGTCGGCGGGGTGGCGCAGCTCGTGGTGCAGTTGCCCGCTCTTCGCAAATTTGGGCTGCTGCCCACGCCCGCTCTCATGTCCCACCCGGCGCTGGGGCGGGTACTGCGGCAGATGGCGCCCTTTACGCTCACGGCCGGCGCCCGGCAGGTCCTGAACATCTACGTGACGCGGCTGCTCAGCAACGGGCAACTGTTCCCACAGGGCACGCAGGCGGGCTACTCGAACGCCGAGGCGCTGTTCACGATGGTCAACGGGCTGTTCGTGGTCTCGCCTGCACTCGCGCTCTTTCCCCGCTTCTCGCAGCACGCCGCCGAGGGCAACTGGCCCGAGTTCAAGTCGCTGACCGCCCAAGCCATCCGCACGACCACCTTCCTGGCCGCACCCATGAGCGCCCTGCTCGTGGCGCTGGCGCCCTTCGCGGTCAGCGTGTTCAACCTGCGCCCCGACTACAACCTGCCGCGTTTCGAGGCCGGCGCGGGCATCCTGACCGGCTGGGCCCTGGCGCTCGTGCCGTGGGCGCTTGTGACCATCCTCCTGCGCACCTTCTATGCCCGCGAGCGCACCCGTGAGGCCGTGACGGTCAGCGCCATCGGCTTCGTGCTGGAGGTAGGCCTCTACCGCCTGCTCGTC